>JBAZUC010000011.1:0-17044 GCA_041661585.1 Parcubacteria group bacterium | reverse complement strand
TGTCCACGTCTTTGCCTTCTTCATATCCTTCGGCGTTCCCTCAAAAACAATCTCTCCTCCTTCTTTTCCGCCTTCAGGGCCAAGCTCGATCACCCAGTCTGCCGCGCGAACAACATCCAAATTGTGTTCGACAATCAAAACCGTATTTCCTTTTTCGACCAGCTCATCAATGATCTTGAGAAGTTTGGCCACGTCCCCGAAATGAAGGCCGATCGTCGGCTCATCGAGAATGTACAATGCTTTTCCGTTTGTACGGCGCGCGAGTTCCGTTGCGAGTTTGATCCTTTGCGCTTCACCGCCCGAAAGATACATCGCCGACTGGCCAAGCTTCAAATATCCCAGGCCAACCCGGTTGAGCGTTTCAAGCTTTTCCGCAACAAGCGGATGATTTTGGAAAAAACGCCAGGCATAATCGACGCTCATATCAAGCACCGAAGCAATATTGGCCCCCTGATGCTCGACCGCCAAAACTTTTTGACTGAAACGCGTCCCGCCGCAAGCTTCGCAAGGAACATAGATGTCGGGCAAAAGATGCATCTCTATTTTCTTTTGTCCTTCTCCCTGGCAAACCTCGCACCGTCCGCCTCTCATATTGAAGCTGAAGTGCGTCGCGTTGAGATTCATTTTTTTGGACTCCGGAGCGGCCGCGAAAATTTCCCGAATATGGGAAAAGACTCCCGTATAGGTCGCGGCGTTCGATCGCGGCGTTCGCCCGATTGGCGACTGGTCAATTTCGATCACTTTCGAAATATTTTCAAGCCCTTTTATTTTCTCGTGCGCTCCCGGAACATCCTTCGCCCGGAAAAAATGTTTCCGCAAAGCTTTTCCGAGAATATCGCTCACCAGAGAACTTTTTCCCGATCCGGAAACGCCGGTGATCACCGACAGCTTCCCGAGCGGAAGAGAAATATCGATATTTTTCAAATTGTTTTCTTTCGCGCCGGTTATTGTTATATTTTTTCCGTTTCCTTTTCGATATGTTTTTTTCAAAAAAACCTTGCTTTTCCCGCTGATATACTTCGCGGTTTCCGTGGTGGCGGTCAGCAACTTTTTCGCGGGTCCGGAAAAAATAATTTCTCCGCCTTCTTCTCCCGCGCCAGGTCCCATGTCGATTATCCAATCGGCCGAGCGCATAATCTCGGCGTCGTGTTCGACGACGATCACGCTGTTTCCTTCCTCGCGAAGCTTCCTGAAAACCCCGACCAATCTTTCCGTGTCTCTTTCGTGAAGGCCGACCGACGGTTCATCAAGGATATAGAGAATACCCGTGAGGCCCGAACCGATTTGCACCGCAAGTCTCACCCGTTGTGCTTCTCCGCCGGAAAGCGAATTGGCACTCCGGCTCAAGTTCAAGTATCCAAGTCCCGCCTCGCAAAGATTCAAAATAGTCTTTCCCGCTTCCGCGAGAATTTCTTTTATCAGTTTTTTTCCATAATCCGGAATCTCAACCACGTTTTCAAGCGTTTTCAATTTTTCGTTCAATTGATCAAGGCTCGTCTCGCAAAAATCCGCGATCGACATCCCGGAAATCAAAACCGAGAGTGATTCCTTTTTCAGCCTTCTTCCTTTGCACGCCAGGCAAGTTTTCACGATCATATATTTTTCCGCCTCGCCGCGGGAAAAGTCAGAATTGGCTTCTTTGTATTTTTTCTCAAGAGCGCCAATCACCCCTTCAAAGTTTTCCGTGCCGTGCAAAATGAAATTCAGCGCTTTTTTGTCTATATTTTTCACCGGCGTATCAAGAGAAAATCCGTATTTGTCGGACAATATTTTCAAGCTCTCTTCGAGACGCGAGGCAGCACCGTTGCGCACATTCGTGATGTTCCAAGGTTTGATCGCCCCCTCGCGAATGCTCAGATTCTTGTTGGGAATCACCTGGTCAATGTCCACTTCGAGTTTTGTTCCGATCCCAGCGCAATCCGGGCAGGCGCCTTCGGGACTATTGAAAGAAAAATGCCGCGGAGTTATTTCCGAAATTGAAACGCCGCAATCCGAACAGATCAAAAAGCGATTGTATTTTTTGTCTCCGTCCGGAAAACTGATGATCACTTCTCCGCCGCCGGCTTTCATTGCCGTTTCTATCGAATCGATCAGCCGTTCCCGGTCGGAAAATTTTTCATTGAGTGTTATGCGATCAACGACCGCTTCGATTTTTTGCACGCCTTCCAAGTTTTTGATCTCAAAACGGGCCTGTGACGCAGGGATCATTTTCCCGCCAACCCTCACCCGCGCGTATCCCATTTGTTCAAAACTCGAAATGATCTCTCCGGGATTTTTCGTCTTGTTCTTCGCCGCAGCCAGAATAGCGATCTGCTCTTCTTTGCCGTTTTTGCGATCCAATATTTCATCCGCGATCTCGGATGCCGTTTTTTGAAAAAGTTCATGGCCGCATTTCGGACAATGGGGCTTTCCGATTCGCGCGAAAAGAATGCGCAGCCAGTCATAAAGTTCCGTCATTGTTCCGACGGTCGAACGCGGGCTGCGATTCACCGTATGCTGGTCAATCGCGATGACGGGCGAAAGATTTTCGATCTTGTCGACTTCCGGACGGCGCGCCGCGGCCAGAAATTGCCGGGCATAAGCCGAAAGATTTTCGACATACCTGCGATGTCCCTCGGCGAAAATTGTGTCAAAAGCCAGCGATGATTTCCCGAACCAGAAAGGCCGGTGACAACCACAATTTTGTCGCGCGGAATCTTCACTGAAATATTTTTGAGGTTGTTCACCCGCGCGCCTTTGACAATAAGATGCGATTTATTCATATTCTCGTTGGAGTGAGGTTAAAAGACCAAACTAGATGTGAATTGTACAGGAGTTTTGAAAAAATGTAAAGCCCTGCGGCAAGGCAGGGCTTTATTCGATAGATTTCGCTATAAATTGGGCATTTTACACTTCGATCACCACCGGCAAAATCATCGGGCGGCGTTCAGTTTTGGTATAGAGGAACTGGCCGACCGTGTCGCGGATCTGGTCTTTGACATAGTTCCAGTCCACCGATTCGTCCTTGGCGGTCGCGTGCGCGACCACCTCTTTCACTTTCCGTTTCGTCGCGTTCACAAGATCAAAATTTTCTTTGACATAGATGAATCCTCGGCTTGTCACCTGCGGCTCGCCAATGACGCGTTTGGTCTTGGAGTCGATGATCGTCACGATCGTGAACATGCCATCTTGCGCCAGCACTTGCCGGTCGCGCAAAACCACCTGGCCGATATCGCCCACGCCGAGGCCGTCCACCATGACGTAGCTTGTGTCAACTTTCCTCGGCAAGACTTTGGCTTTTCCTTTTTCAAATTCGATCGGCATTCCGTTGTCGAGAACAAAAATATTCTCCGCCCGGAAACCAATGTCCCGCGCCAGACGCGCCGCTTCCTTGAGCATATAATGATTGGCATAAACGGGCAGAAAATAGTCCGGCTTGATTTGTTTGAGAATGTCTTTGATGTCTTCAGCGTTGCAGTGTCCGCTGGTGTGAACGTCCATTATTTCGCTGTGGATGACATTGTCGCTTTTGCGGTACAAATTGTCTTTGAGGCGCTGAATGGTCCGCTCGTTCCCCGGAATGACGGATGAAGAGAACACCACTGTGTCGTCTTTTTGGATCTTCACAAAGCGATGTTGGTCGGTGATGATCCGCGAGAGCACAGCGTTTCCTTCTCCCTGGGCACCAGTACAAATGACGATGATACGGTTGTCCGGATACTTGTGTACTTCGGAAATTGGAATGAGTGTCTCTTTGTGCGCTTTGATATATCCAAGTTCTTTCGCGATCTCGACGTTCATTTTCATGCTGTACCCGTCGAGCGCCACTTTTTTTCCGATATTCTCGGCATATTCAATGAGATGCCCGATGCGCCGGATCTGTGAAGAAAAAGTTCCGATGATGACTCTTCCCTTGGATCCGGAAATGAGCCTCTCGAGATTTCTGTACATTTCTTTTTCTCCCGTTGTCGCCGGATGCGTGACAATCGCACCCAAGCTTTCGAGCATCAAAATTCTGGGGCTGGGAAGCTTGGCAAGGTCGGTGTAGGTGATCACCTTTCCATTCTCCGGATTTTTGTCCATCGTCCAGTCTCCCGGATGAATGACCGTTCCGGACGGAGTCTTGATGATCACGCCCACCGCGTCCATGATGGAATGTTCCACGTCAAAGAAACTGATCTCGAATTTTCCAAGCCGGATCTTGTCGCGAACCGAATTCACCCGCATCACTTTGAGATTCTGGGCGGAATTCTTTTCGAAATCCTCCATTTTCTTTTTCACCATCGCCAAAGTGAGATCGCGTCCGATGATCGGCGGATAGTTCAGCTTTTTGAGAAGAATGGGAGCGGCTCCGATGTGGTCCAAGTGGCCATGACTCAAGATCACGCCGCGAATATTTTTTTCTTTGCCCTTGAGATAGCTGGTGTTTGGAATGATATAGTCGATCCCCGGCATATCCTCTTCCGGAAATTGAAGTCCCATATCAAGAATCACAATGTCTCCGCCGTATTCGAACAGCGTCATATTCCGACCAACCTCTTCTTGTCCTCCAAGCGGGATTATGCGAAGAGCATTTTTGTTTTCTTCGCTCGCTTTGCGATCAATCACCTTCCCTGAAAAACTCTTGGGACGCTGGAAAGATTTTTTTCGCCCTGAAGAAGCCGTTGCTTTGGAAACGCTTTTGTTAGCTTGGATTTGCCCCATCACTTCGCTCACTTCACGTTGAGATGAACTTTGCCCGACATGGGCAGTTCCGGTTCTTTTTCGTGAACCGAAATGTCTCCTTCTTTGCGAAGAGGCTTGCCCGCCAGAGAGGCGGGACTTGTTTGTTTGACCATGTTGCGAAACAATTCCGTCAACCGGTCTGGTTGTTTTTTTCATAGTTTTTTTGATTTGATTAATTCTAGTTTAAAAGATTGATTATATTTGTGGGGATGGAGGGAGTTGAACCCTCACAGTATTGCTACTACTAGCTCCTGAAGCTAGCGCGTCTGCCAATTCCGCCACATCCCCAGTTGAAAAAGATGCAATAGCTCTTGCAAACAAAAACTTATAGCAACCGCGCAAATGCGGTCTTTTGTTGATATATAAAGGCTTAAATAAGAGATATTTTAAGAAAATCGAGAAGAAGGCACTCCAATTTTCTAATTATATACCCAATCGACTATTTTGTCAATGCCATCTTCAATTCTTCCACCATATCCACCGGCGTCGGATCAACACCATATTTGAGCGCTAAATAGTATGAAGCCCAGCAGCCGATCTGCAATATTGCGAAAATACGAAAGAGTGTCCCGTCTTCAGGCATGTCAACGATTGTTGAATCAACGCCGTATTTTTTCAAAATAGCCGATGTGATCTCGGCTCTTTTCAAATCGCGAGCATCAACTTCTCGATCACGCAAAACAATCAGATGAAATTTTCCTTGCGCTTTCGTGAAACCGATCATCTCATTGTGATTCAACTCCGGGAAGAAATTCCAGAAAGCCGGGGTCTTGGCGTTTTCGTTGAACATAATCTTCCAGATCATCGCGAGCGATTTGAACCGGGTTGTTCCATATACCACCGGTGTTTTCCCGGCAACATCTTCCGCGATTTTTTTTCCCAGTTCTTCAAACTCTTCTCCCTTCTCCTTTAGTTTTTCCACCGCTTCCCCGAACTCTGTTCTCTTGTCCTCAATCATTCCGGAGTTTGCAAGAACTTGAAATATCGCCGCGAAATTGCAAGCAAGCGCCATCCGGGGCTGAAGAATCTTTTCCGGCGATGGCATCAAAACCAATGGGATATTGTTCTCTCTGCACATCTCAACCACCTTCCCGCCCGCCGCAATCCCAAAACAGGGCAATTTATGTTCAAGCGTTTCTTCGAAGGAAGCTACGGTTTCCTCGGTATTGCCGGAATACGAAGAGATAATATTCAAACAGTTATCAAAAGCTTCCGGTGGCAAGCTATAATACCGATTCTGAAATATGCCGAAACGATGGTTCGCTTCGGCGTTTTTCCGAAATAGTCTGTTCAAATAAATTCGGAGCAAGTTCGCCGGAAGAGATGAACCACCCATACCGGAAATTTCGATCGCTTTGAATTTTCCTTCCACTTTCACGTCCTTGGCGATTTCGAGTCCGGTCAGCAGCTGGTCGGGGATGTTTTTGATGACATCATAGAGATTCTCTTTGTCGTATTTGTTTTGCATAAAATTTATAATTCCTAGCGAGTATACAAATTAAAGCTTGCTTTTATTTGGGACGAGTGACGGAATTTCAAGCGCTGTTGCAGCGCTTATTTTTTTATTCTTTTTGTCTTCATATACCAATTTGCAACGTTCTGAAATCTTTCTTCGGAGGAAACAAGCGACGAGATATTGATCCCCTGCACTTTTTTGTTGACGACGTAGAGGAAATTCGGGCTATAGAGGAAAATTGCTGGAATATCCTCCGCCACGGTTTGCTGAAATTTTTTGTACAGGTCAAGGCGTTTTTGGGAATCCGACTCCTCGCGAAGGCTTGAGAGAATTTTGTCGACATCCGCGTTGGAATAAAGCGCCAGGTTCAATCCCGGATCTTTGGTCTGCGAAGAATGCCAGAAAGAATACAAATCCGGCTCGGCCGTCGGCCAGCTTTGCCCGAAAAGAAACGCCTCGTATTCGCGCGGTCGAATGAAGTTTTGATTGATATCACCGACGGACTCCGAATCCACGTTCACTTTCGCACCGATCGCTTCCCACTCACTTTTGAGAATATTGGCCGTATCAACAAGCTGCGGCCAATCGGTCGTCACCAAAGTGAACTCAAGCGCTTGTCCGCCTTTTGCCCGGAATCCATCGTCGCCTTTTTTCCATCCGGCGTCGTCAAGCGCTTTCTCAGCTTTCGCAACATCGAATTCATATTTTTTGAGATTATCTGTCGCGCCAAAATTTCCGGGAGGGATCGGAGAAAATATTTCTTTTCCATTTCCTCCAAAAACCTTGCTTACCATATCTTGCCGGTTCACGGCCATTGAGAGTGCTCTTCTCACGTCTTTGTCTGCGAATACTTTGCTTTTTTGTTGATTGAAAAAAACGGCAAAATAGCGGGGCAGGCTTGTGGAAATGACATTCGCGCTCCGCTTACTTTTTATATCTCCCAATTTTTCGGGAGAGACCGAACTTATCCCAAAGATCTTTTTGTTGTTGTAGTCTTCGATCATCGAATCTTCATCAGGATAAAATTGGAAAGTGATGGTGCTGATAAAGGGCTTTTGGGAATAGTAATCGGGATTTGCCAAAAGCTTGAGCGACAATATCATCCCTCCGGAATCTTTTTCGAAATCGGAGACTTGATACGGACCTGTGCCGATCGGACGCAGATTGTATTCCGCGAGAGAGAAATTCGTCGGCGCGACAGTTTCCCAAACATGTTTGGGAATAATCCCGACCGTGAGATTGTTCAAAAAATACGCGTATGGGGAAGGAAGCGTGAACCGAATCGTCTGGTCGTCAACTTGCTCCATTCCCACCCCTTGCCAGTTTTGGCGAAGCGGGCTTTTGAAGGCGGGGTCCTGGATCGCTTGGATCGTGAAAATGACATCGTCCAAAGAAAAAAGTTCGCCGTCGTGCCACTTCACGTCTTTTTTGAGATGAACCGTGTAGTTGAGACCGTCGCTCGAAACTTCGTATCCTTCAGCCAGATCAGGAACAATTTCGCCATTGCTGCCGTGTTTGAAAAGACCGGAATAGACAAGTTGCGCCACATCGCTGTCGGCCTCGTTTCCCGCCGCGAGCACCGGGTTCACATACATCGGCTGGCCGATGATCCCTTCGGAATAGTCACCCCCCGCGATCGGGATCGGCTTGGTGAGGGAAAAATAAACGCCGCCAACTGTTGCCACAAGCGATATCGCCGCCACCAAGATCAAACCAAGTACCATCATCCGCTCCTTGGCGGAAAATATTCGGGAAAATTTTTGCCCAAAAAATCTATTCATATTTTCTCTCTCTTTTTTTATACGCTTCTCGATCCCAGATATATATTGACAATGGAAAGTCCTATGAATATAACGGCCAAAGCTATCGCCCCCCAATTGAGGAATTTTTCCATTCCCCGCTTGGTATAGTATCCCCCGAAGTCCCCTCCAAAAGAAGCCGAGAGTCCGGCGCCTCGGTTTTGAAGAAGAATGGATATCGTGAGCAGAACCGAAACGAATATTTGCGCCCAAATGAGAATATTTTGAAGCATTGCAAATTATTATTAAAAGTTTAGACTATCTGGCGTGATTTTCGTTCCCAGCCAGAGACAAGACAATGAAATTTATAAAACTTATCACGATCACCGCCCAAAAAGCGGCCACCCAGGTATCAATGACGAGATGCGGCACAACATGCGACACGAGATTGAACAGCAATACGTTGATGACGATCGTGAAAAGACCAAGTGTGATCCAGATCAGCGGAAGAGAGATCAACTTTATGATCGGTTTGATGATGAAGTTGATGAACCCCAACACCGCGCCAGCCAAAATCAGCCATCTCCAACTGCCATAGAAATGAATTCCGTGCACCAAACGCGCTGATGCCCAGATGCCGATGGCATTGGATAAGACATGAATGATCAATCGCAGCATAATAGATTGGGAGCTTGGGAAATATTAGCAAGTAATAATTTCGGCGTCAAATTTTGACAATCCCGCCGCTTGACCCTATTATACCTCTAGAATAATCTCTTATCAAATACATATGAAACAACGCATCTTTTCAGGCATTCAGCCCTCCGGAAATCTCCATCTCGGGAACTATCTGGGAGCAATCAAAAACTGGGTCGCCCTTCAGGAAAAATATGAGTCGATCTTTTGCATAGTCGATCTTCACGCCATCACTGTTTCTCAAAACCCCGACGAACTCCGCAAAAAAACCTTGGAGCTCGCAAAAATTTATCTCGCCGCGGGTATAGATACGCAAGAATCAACTATTTTTGTTCAATCGCACATCCCCGAGCACACAGAACTGGCCTGGGTGTTGAATACGATCACCAAGATTTCGGAACTTGAGCGAATGACGCAATTCAAGGACAAATCTTCTGCGAACAAACAAAATATAAACGCGGGACTTTTCAATTATCCTGTTCTCATGGCCGCGGATATTCTTCTCTACGATACGAATATCGTCCCCGTCGGCGAAGACCAGCTTCAGCATGTCGAGATCGCCCGCACTCTCGGCCGCCGGTTCAACACGACATTTGGAGAAACATTTGTCATTCCCGAGCCTCACATTGTGAAAGAAGGAATGCGCATCATGGGACTCGACGACCCGACAAAAAAAATGTCCAAGTCCGCGCCGTCGGAGCTGAACTACATCGCGCTCACTGACACTCCTGAAAAAATCCGCGAAAAGATCAAGAAAGCCGTCACCGACAGCGGAAAGGACATCAAATATGCCGATGACAAGCCAGCCATCAAAAACTTGATCAATATCTATGCCCTTCTCGACAACGCCAAACCGAAAGAAATCGAAGAATCCTACAAAGGCAAAGGCTATTCCGAGTTCAAAGCCGACCTCGCCGAAGTGATCGTTGACTTTCTCGCCGATTTCCAAAAAAAATACAATGCAATTGACGATAATGAGGTTCTGAAAATATTGGAAGCAGGAAAAGAGAAAGCCAAGGTCTTGGCGGAAAAGAAAATGAATGAAGTAAAAGAGAAAGTTGGATTGTTGATGTAGCTTTTTTACATAAAAATATGCCCTTACAGCAGGAGGATTGAGCATATGAAAAAAAAGAAAGCAAACACTGGGCTGACCTTTGGTTCTCATGTTGATTTCAAACACCTACATCCACTTAATACCCCAGAGATAAAGGCTCTGCGGGAAAAAGTCGACAAACTTTTGAAAAAATACAAGGGGAACTGACATGACTCAACGAAGAATGACGCTGAAAGAACTGGGCAAAGCCCTTGAAAAAAAAGGGCTAGGAGGAGTTTCCTCCACCTTGTCTCCGATTGACCCCGGAACTTCGGAAATACTTCAACATTATGGCGACGGAGTTCGGGAAGCTTTCCGAAAAGGCCAAGAGTACCTGACGGAGCCGCGCTGGAATTCCAGCGGAAGCTGTCCTGAATGCGGCAGCAAAGAATATTTCGACCTTTTCGGCGGCAGGTGCAACAAAAGCTGTGCCAAGTGCAAAACGGCCTACGATTGCATCAGCTTGGAGCATTACCTTGAACGCTCCGAATTGGCGTGAAAAACCCGAACATAAAAGCCCCCGGCTCGGATCCATCAGCCGCGGGCTTTTTCAATTGCAGAAAAAATTATGACCGTATAACTCCCAACACCTCATCTCTTTTTTCTTCCATCAATTCTTTCGTTCTCGCTTCAAGAATGAGACGCAAAACCGGTTCCGTGTTGGAGGCCCGAACATTGAACCACCAGTCCGGATATTCGACCAGTATCCCGTCCATATCATTTTGTTTTCCGTCGGCATACTTTTCTTTTATTTCTTTTATCTTCTCTTGGGCGTCCGCCACTTTTGAATTGATTTCTCCCGAATTTGAATATCTTTTATAAGGCTTGGCATAATCGGCAAAACTCATACCACTTTGGGACAACTCTTCCAGAAGTTTCAACGTCACGATCATTGGAATTTCATAACAGCCCTCTTCCATATTCAGAAAAAAGTGTCCGGAAGATTCTCCCGCGAAATACGCACCTTCCCGAACTGCTTGTTCCTTGATGAGCGAATGGCCGACTTTTGTGAGAATTGGAATTCCACCGTTTTCGACAATCGTATCCGGCGTGATTCTTCCCGGCCGGATATCGTAGGCAATTTTTGAACCCGGTTTTTCGCGCAAAAACAATTTGCACAGGATCGCCCTTGTGATCCCCGGATCCAATCTTTCACCGAGATTGTCCGCAAAGAATATTCTGTCTCCGTCGCCGTCGGTCGCGATTCCCAAATCGGCGCCCGTTTCTTTTATCTTCTCGCAAAGCGCTTCCATATTTTCCGGTTTCAAAGGATCCGCTTCGTGAGATGGAAAAGTTCCGTCGAGCTCCCAGTTCATTTTGATGATTTCTCCCGGAACATATTTGAAAAGTTCATCAAAATATAGAATGCCCATCGCGTTGGCCGGATCAATCGCAATCTTCATCTTTTTTATCTTGGAGAGATCCGCGAATCTCAAATCGTGCGCCACTTGATCCGCAAGGACTCCTTCTTTTGTTGAAATACTACCTTTCTTTTCCGCTTTTTCAATCGCACCGCCCGCAACCATGTCCCGAAGTTCATATATTCCCGTGTCCCCACTCACTGGCATGGCTTTTGAACGCACTATTTTGAATCCGTTGTATTCTTTCGGGTTGTGCGAAGCGGAAACCAAAATCCCTCCGTCATATTCGAAATGCGCCACGGCGAAATAGAAAGTCGGCGTGGAAGCCAGGCCAATGTCAACAACTTCCATTCCGCCGTCCGTCAGTCCCTGCATCAATCTGTTCTTGAGAGCCGGGGAAGATACACGCATATCGCATCCGACCACGATTTTGAGCCCTTCTTCTTTTTTCAGTTCCTTCTTTCGCATCTGACTATAGGCCAAGCCAATCTCGTAGGCCGCCTGATCGTCAAAATCTATATTATACAGTCCCCTGATGTCATAGGCTTTGAAAATCTTCGGATTTATTTGGGCCATTTTTATTAGTTTACAAATTAGTCCCTCTCCTTTACTATTATATATGGAAATTAAGTATTTATTCAAATTATCGATTCGTACATTCGTATACGATTCGTAATTCGTAGAGAATTTCATGAAACTAGTCATTATGGCTGGAGGCAAAGGAACCCGTCTTTGGCCCGTGAGCCGCGCCGGAAAACCCAAACAGTTCCAATGTCTCACCGGAGACAAGACAATGCTCCAGGAAACCTATTTGCGCCTGCGCCAGATCGCCGAGCCTGAAGATATCTTCATCGCTACGAATCAGGAGTATGTCAGTGAGGTGGAAAAGGAAATTTTGGAATTTCCAAAAGAAAATATCATTGCCGAGCCGATTGGAAGAAATACCGCCCCTTCGATTGCTCTGGCCGCCGCCATCATTGCCGCCAAGGATGAGAATGAGATCATGGGCGTTTTCCCAGCTGACCATTTCATCGAAAATCCGGAGGTGCTTCTTGATGCTATTCAAAAAGGAAAGGAATTTTTGGAGAAAAATGATCAATACCTTTTGACTTTTGGCATCACACCAACCGCGCCGGAAACAGGATATGGATATATCAAAAAAGACGGCACGCTTGAGAATTTGGGCGGCATTGAAGTTTTCAAAGCAGAAAAATTCGTTGAAAAACCGAATTATGAAACGGCACAGAAATATCTCGAAGCCGGCAACTATTTCTGGAATAGCGGGATGTTCCTCTGGAAAACAAAAACGATCATCGAAAAATTCAAGGCCTATGTTCCAGATGATTATGCGCGCTTGATGAAGATTCGCGATGCCGTGAAAAACGGAAATTACGTTGAAGTGCTTGAAAAAGAATTTCCGGAAATGGACAAAAACAGCATTGACTACGCCATTTTGGAAAACGAACCGGACGTCGCCGTTATTCCTCTTGAGATGCCCTGGAGCGATGTCGGCTCCTGGACGGCGCTCAAGGACACTCTCATTTCAAACAACAAGGAAAACTTCGTCCGCGGCGAGCACATCAACTTCGACAGCGAAAATTTGCTCGTCTATGGCTCAGACAAACTCATAACAACCATTGGCGTCAAGGATCTCATCATCGTCGACACCAATGACGCCATCCTCATCTGCGACCGCAATAAGTCCCAACTCGTTTCGGATGTCGTCAAAAAACTCGAAGCGGATGGGAAAATAAAGAATTTGTAAAAATACCCTATGTCTCTCAAAGTCGGAATCGTGGGACTTCCTAATGTCGGAAAATCGACGCTATTCAAAGCCCTCACCAAAAATCCGGTGGATATCGCCAACTATCCTTTCTGCACGATCGAGCCTAATGTCGGAATCGTGAAAGTGCCCGATGTTAGATTGTCCAAGTTGGCGAAGGTGTCGAAGTCGGCCAAAGTTGTCCCGACCATCATTGAATTTGTCGACATCGCGGGGCTCGTCGCCGGAGCCGCCCAGGGAGAAGGCTTGGGAAACAAATTTTTGGCGCATATCCGGGAAGTAGACGCCATCGCGCAAGTGGTGCGAGTTTTTGAGAACAAAGATATTACACATGTTCACAACAAAATCGATCCTCAAAACGATATTGAAGTGATCAACACGGAATTGATATTGGCCGACCTCGAAACAGTGACCAAGAGAATTGCCAAACTCGAAAAAGAAGCCCGCGGACAGGACAAGGATGCAATCAAAGCGCTAGAAATCATCAAGAAAACAAAAAATCTTCTGGACAATGGAAAACTGGCGCGCGGACTGGAAATATCAAGCGAAGATTTTGAACTGGTGCGAGATTTGCAGCTCCTCACTTGGAAACCAATGCTTTTTGTTTTGAATACAAGCGACGTAGAGACGCAAAATCTTGCGTCTCTACCCGGCGATTATCCCACTGTCGCGATTGATATCAAGATTGAAGAAGAACTTTCTCAAATGTCAGCCGAAGAAGCGGCGGAACTCGGAATAAAATCGAATTTGGATCAGCTGATTTTGAAATCTTATGAAATTCTGAATTTGATAACATTCCTAACCACCGGAGAAGATGAAACGCGCGCTTGGACAATCAAAAAAAGCTCCACCGCGCCAATTGCGGGAAGAGCTATTCACAGCGACTTTGAAGAAAAATTCATCCGCGCCGACGTCATCAATTGGCAGAAACTTCTTGAAGCCGGTTCTTGGAGCAAAGCCCGCGAGCTTGGAACACTTCGCACCGAAGGAAAAGAATATATCGTCCAAGATGGGGATGTGATCGAATTCAAGATATAAAATTAGTTCAAACTAACCATTACATTTTGATCCAATTCTGCTAGCCTGACAGATATAAGTCCCAAACGAGCCATCACTAGTTTTCTCATTTCTTCGTTTTCAACTTTATTCGCCTTCTTCAAATATTTCTCGTTGCCGTCGCGCAATGCCATTTTTTCCTGTTCATATTGCACTTTCATCTTTTCAATGTCTTCAAGCGAAAGAAGTTTTTCGTGACTTGCTTTTGGTTGTTCAAGATTTTCCAAAGACATATGTTTATTCTTTTTGTTTATTGATTATTTCTTCAATGTCCCTCCCGATTTTGTCTTGATCTTTTCTCAAATCAGCGATCTTCTTGATCGCTTTTTCATATATTTCTCGCTTTTTTTCGAGATCTTTTTGAACCCTGTCTTCGTCGAACATAGATATATTTTAGCATATTCTCGCTACTATTGCCAAAAAAAGGTCAATATGATAGGCTGTATTCACAATCAAGGAAGCCCAGACGCTTCTCGCCTTTCGGGATAAGAAGCGACGCCTCACCAGTTGATCGGGCTTTCATGGTGATTTTATTTTTTATCGCAAAGAAATACATGGAATACGAGCTTCTCTTCTTCACAACGGTTGCAAATGAAGACCGGATAGGGGAAATAAAGAAAGAAATTGTCGAGATACTTGAAAGCCAGGGCGGGAAAATTTCCGTTGATTTTTCCGATATCGGAAAAAGGAAATTTGCCCATCCGATCAAAAAGCAAACGCACGGATTTTTCAGTTTTTGCCGCTTCATGCTCGACGAAACAGATAATATTCCGGAAATAGGCCGCCGGCTGGCAATGAATGACAAACTGATGCGCCACATCATTGTCCGCGCCGCAGAGATCGGAAAACAGATCGGCGCTCAAGCCGGAGAATCTGCTCATACTGCTTCGCCCGAACGCAACGCACCGCGCCATGAAACAGTGAGACAAACCTCCCGGAGTGAAAAAAGGCCGGAAACCGAAAAAGCGCCCGCTCCGCAACAAGCCAAACCAACCGAAGCCGAAACAAAAATCGGCATGAAAGAACTGGACGACAAGTTGAGCGCAATTCTGGAAGAAAGCCCGGAATAAATTCAAAACTTTTAATTTTTAATATCAAAAACTATGTCCCTCAACAAAGTTCTCCTCATCGGAAATCTGACGCGCGACCCGGAGCTGCGCTCCACCCCTTCAGGCCAGTCCGTTGCGAATTTTTCCGTCGCGACAAACCGCGTTTGGAAAGACCCGCAATCCGGCGAGAAAAAAGAAGCGGTTGAATTTCACAATATCGTGATGTGGCGCCGCCTGGCTGAAATTGCCGGACAGTATCTCCACAAAGGAAGCAAGATATTCCTCGAAGGCCGCCTGCAGACAAGGAGCTGGCAGGATCAAAGCGGAAACAAAAAATATATGACCGAAATCGTCGCCGAAAATATGCAGATGCTCGACCGCAAACCGCAGGGCGGCGCGCCGTATCAAGGCGCCGGTCAGGGAGCTTCTCCGGCAATGCCAATGCAAAGCAACAATCAGCCCGTTCCTCCCCAGCCGGAAGAAATTCCCACGATCCAGATCGATGAAAATCAAGATGAGGTAAAAATTGAGGACATTCCATTTTAAGCTATATGAGAAAATTTTCCAACAATCAACAAACTGCTCCCGTTGCGCCAAAATCCTGCTATTTTTGCGCCAACAATGTCAATGCCGTGGACTACAAAGACACGCAGCTTTTGCGGCGCTTCATGAACATGCACGCCAAGATCGTCACGCCGCGAAGAACGGGCAACTGCACCAAACATCAGCGGATGATCACCCGAGCCATCAAGCGGGCGCGGGCAATGGCGCTTTTGTCATATACGATAAAGTAGATCATGCTGAATCTATCCGATATCAAAACCGGCAAAACACTGACGTTAAATAACGAGCCCTATCTCGTTATTTTTCATCAGCACTCCAAAACTGGCCGGGCCGGAGCGGTTCTTCGCACCAAACTTTGCAATCTCAAGACCGGCGCGGTGATGGAAAAAACTTTCCAAGGGTCTGACAAGATCGAAGAAGCCGAAATAACAAAATCGAAGGCGCAATTTTTGTACAAAGAAGGTGAAAACTATTTTTTCATGGACAATTCGAGCTATGAACAATTTTCCCTTTTGAAATCAGTTCTCGGGGATTTCACGAACTATCTGATCGAAGGCACGGAAGTGACGGTCTTGGTATATGGAACCACTCCAATCAACATCGAACTCCCCGTCAAAATGGATTTCAAGGTTGTCGAAGCCCCGCCCGCCATCAAGGGCAATACCGCCGACGGAGGATCAAAGCAAGTGACGCTCGAAACCGGCATCAAAGTGAACACGCCTCTTTTTGTGAAACAAGGCGACGTCATCCGCCTCAACACGGACACAGGAGAATATTCCGAACGAGCAAAGTAGAGCAAAGCTTGGCTTTGAGAAATTTTTCAAGGTTTGACCTTGAGGAATTCCGAGAGCTCTGCTGGAGGAAGGGAAAGGTCGAACCTTAGAAAAATCTCCGCAAGGGATTTTTTTATTTTCCCAAAAAGAAAAGCCCCGGTGTTGCCTGGGGCTTGTTAGCCGACTGAATTAACGAAATTTCTGCGATAATTTCGCTTATTCAGCCCGTTGTTTTTCGAGTTCCCGCAATTTGGCTTTGGCCTCTTCCAACGCTTTTGCCCGCCTACTAATTTCGTTATTGCGACGCAACCAATAAGGAGCGTCCATAGGCTGATGCCAAATGGGGAGCTTTGCTCTTTCAGTCATGACTGATTCGTGCTCTTTTTTCAGTTGACTTCTTGCCCTTTCCAGGGATTGCTCTTCAACCCCAATGAATGTTTGGAGCATGAACACCGGATCGGAAAGTTTTTCCTTGGCATTTGGAGTTAATTCAGCGCACATGAGATATCACCTCCGCCGGCAAGATTCCGGGCATGTTGGAAGTTGGCAATCTTCATTTGACGTTTCGGGAATATCCCGACCGCGTCCATAAAGATCACTTAAGGGCTGCCTCTCTACCCCATCGAGAAAGCCACCATTTTTTGAGGAACGGTGCCGCAAGCGCCTCCCGCACCGTTTTGCCGTAGGTTTATTTTTTTCGGTCATATTAGTGAACCCTCCTGTTGGCAAATCTGATGATTTCAAGGCACCCGCATTGGCACGGCATTTTA
>JBAZUC010000010.1:9332-17165 GCA_041661585.1 Parcubacteria group bacterium | reverse complement strand
AAGCCATTTTCCGTAATAACTTGTATAAACGGCGTTTTTCAAGTATCCTAAAGACAATGAAACACAAGATTTTTTTTATTGCCATAATTTTTGCTCTCGCGCCTTTCGCAACCCGTGCTTCGGAAATCAACCTCGGGAATTTTTCCATGGACGAAATACAAAAGATCACGCTCTCGCCGATCAATTTTCACGCTACTGGCAAAGTGATCACCGCGGACAAAAACGTTCTTTCCGGCTGGCTCAAGATCCGCCCGGCTCTCAAGGTGAGTCAAAAATACAATTCCGAAGCGGAGAATATTGATTTTTTTCCAACTGACGATCCGGCAGTGAGGATATATTTTCGCTTTCTTGACCGCGAGCAGGACCGATATCATATCCGCATTTCGACCGGACTCACTCTCGACGAAGAGGGACTCAAAAATTATCTCGCGAAAGCAAAGGAAGATTCGCGCGTCGCTCCGCAAAATGCCAAACTTTCTTTTGAAGGAGGAAACGTCGGTGCATTCTCTCTTTCAAAAGACGGATATGAAATTGACAGTGAAAAAAGTTTTGAGAGTGTCAAAAAAACATTCGCCCAAAATCCATTTTCAAAGGACATAACTCTTGAAACGAACGTCCTGAAACCGGAAGTGACAAGCACGGACCTCGACAAATACGGAATCAAGGAGCTGATTGCGCAAGGTTCGTCCAATTTCCGCGGTTCGCCCAAAAATCGCATCCACAACATCACTGTCGGAGCTTCGAAATTCAACGGGGTGCTCATCAAGCCGGGCGAAGAATTTTCTTTCATCAAAACTTTGGGTCCGGTGGACGCTTCCACTGGATACCTTCCGGAACTTGTCATCAAAGTCGACAAGACGATCCCCGAATACGGCGGAGGAATGTGCCAGGTTTCAACAACAATGTTCCGCGCGGCACTCAACGCCGGACTCAAGATCACCGCCCGCACCAATCACGCCTATCCAGTTCAATATTATGCTCCCCAAGGACTCGACGCGACGGTCTATATTCCCAAGCCCGATTTGATGTTTTTGAACGATACGCAAAAATATATTTTGGTTCAGACCCGCATCGAAGGCACCCAGCTTTTCTTTGATTTCTTCGGAACAAGCGACGGACGCCAGACAAAAATCGTCGGCCCGTTCGTGACCTCGCGGGGCGATGCCGGCGCGATGAAAACGATTGTCACGCAAGAAGTCTATGGCGCTGACGGAAATCTCATCAGAAAATCGGAGTTCAAGAGCAACTATGATTCGCCGGACAAATATCCCCATCCCGGACAGGAAAAATTGACCGAAAAGCCGACCGACTGGTCAAGCAAGGAATGGAAGGCCTACAAAAAAGCGAATGGGATGTAATTGACTTTATATAAAAAATCTTTTATACTCGTCAAGTACGATTTTGGGGAAATGGGTCGGGAAAACGGAAGTTTTTCCGGGGTGAAAGTATTAAAACCGCAAGGTTTCAAGGAGGAACAAAGAGACGACGTCCTCGTAGTTCAACGGATAGAACACTAGCCTTCTAAGCTGGTTATGGAGGTTCGATTCCTCCCGAGGACACAAGGAAAAAGGGGTCGGAAAAACGTGAGTTTTCCCGTGGCAGAATTATTCAAATCGAGGGGTTTGAAGGAGGAGCGAAGCGACGACGCGTCCATAGCTCAGTTGGTAGAGCAGGGGACTCTTAATCCCAAGGTCGCAGGTTCGATCCCTGCTGGACGCACAAAAAAATCAAAAACCATAGAGGGGCGGTCATCGTTCAATGGTAGGACATTGGGTTGTGGTCCCAAGAACCTGGGTTCGATTCCCAGTGATCGCCCCCCTGTGGTTTTTTTCTCTTTTTTAATTAACCTCCAGGCATCCCAAAAGGATATTTGACCCCCAAACGATAAAAAGCTAGAATAAAGTTAATAATATCCGTAAAATAAATACATATGGATCAAAATCAAACCGGGACAAAAGCCATTTTGATCGTTGAAGACGACATATTTATGGGAAGTCTCCTGGAACGAAAATTCAAGCAAGGAAATTTTCAGATCTTCAGGGCATCTAGCGTCGATGAAGCCCGCGAGATTATTAAAAAAAATCAAATTAGCCTTATTCTCCAAGACATTATCCTCCCCGGAACTGATGGAATTTCTTTTCTCAAGGAATTGAAGATGAACCCGGAGCTCAAACACATTCCAGTGATCATCACTTCCAATCTCGGCCAACAGGAAGAGATCGACCGAGGCCTCGCCGAGGGCGCCAGCGACTATATCGTGAAGGCTCACGCCACGCCTGGGGAAATCGTGGAGAAAGTTACAAATATTCTTGGCTGACAACGATTCTTATTTTTCAATACGCCGAAAGTGGAAAACAAAAATAGCAGCGCAAAAAAGAAATATATCTGGCTGTTTCAAATCATCACTATTGCCGCAGCAGGCGCGGCTTTTTATTGGGCGCTTCTTCCGATTCCGGCAGCTGTTTTTTTGTTCATTATAGTTGCCGTAAATTCAATATTGTTTAAAAGCATTTTTTCCGAATTGAAGGCCGCACAGGAATCATACTCGGCCGATACGGAAGATAAGTCCAAAAAAATCGAAGAGTTCGACCAAATCACTCGCCAATTGGTCAAACGCGAATTGGAAGTCGCCCACGCCAATCAAAAGCTCGGAGAGCTTGACGCCGCCAAATCCGATTTCATTTCCGTCGCCGCCCATCAGCTTCGAACCCCACTCACGGGGATCAAATGGTCCTACACCACGCTTCTCGACAAAGAAACAGGGCCGCTCAATGCGGATCAAAAAGAAATTGCCGAAAAAGGACTTTCCGCCATCGACCAATCAATCAACCTGATCAACGATCTTCTCAACGTCGCGCATCTTGAGGAAGGAAAACTCGATTTTGTTTTCAAGCGGCAATCTCTCATCCCTATTATCAAAAAAGCCGCGGACGGTATCAAGCTGATCACCGAAGAGAAAAAAATAACGCTCACTCAAAAAATTCCACCCGAGGCAAGTTTTCCGGAGCTCAACATTGATGCCGACAAAATGGCGCTGGCCATCGCCAACTTGCTGGACAACGCCGTCAAATATACTCCCGTCGGAGGAAGAATCGATTTTAGCGTGAATCAAGACCAGGGACTGGTGAAAATTTCCGTGCAAGACAGCGGAATCGGCATTCCAAAAGGCCAGAAGGGACGGCTCTTCACGAAATTTTTCCGCGCCGACAACGCGACAAAGGTTCAGACTGACGGCACCGGCTTGGGACTTTTCATGGTGAAAAATGTCATTGACCGCCACGGCGGAAAGATTATCGTCGAGAGCGAGGAAGGAAAGGGCACAACTTTCATCATCACCCTTCCAGAAATAACAGCGAAAAAGAGCTGAAACGAAATTTTGTATTTTGAAACCAAAAATCCCCCGATGATCATCGGGGGATTTATTTGTGCCCTCGTCAGGATTCGAACCTGAAACGTTTGGTCCGAAGCCAAGCGTGATATCCGTTTCACTACGAGGGCGTCGTCGCTTCGCTCCTCCTTGAAACCTTGCGGTTTCAATACTTCCACCGCGGGAAAACTTTCGTTTTCCCGACCCCTTTCCTGCGCCTGTCGGCGCTCGCACTAAAACAATCTAACAAAAAAAGTCCGGATAGTCAATCAAAATCCTTCCGGGAAGAAAAGATCGCGTCCCGTGAAACGGGGAAAATTTTTGAGTTTGTTTTTGCGATTTTCCATCATATCGACCATTTTTTTGTAACCGGCTTTGTCAAAAGAAAATTTTGCCTGTTCATTGATATAGGTTTGCTTTTGGGCATCATCCCAATCCGCCTTCCAAATAAAACTGTACCAGACAAAAACACAAAAGATCGCAGCCGCCAAAAGCGACATCATGAAAAACCATCTCGCAAAAAACGCGGATATCTTTTTGAAAGTTTCTTTCGCCACTGTCCCAAAATCTTTTTTTTCTGAATATTCCTTATTTTCCATTTGTATATACTCCGATAATTATCGTCGATTTTATATTTTTATTTTCGGCGTTCATTAAATTCGGCTGATCGGCCAAAGCACCTGATGCTTGATTCGTCTGACTTTTGGCAATTGGGTTCATTTGAAAACTATAAACCCGGACAAAATATGGAAAATTTTCAAGCTTGGTGAGAAAATCAAGAAAAGTTTCGTATTCTCCGGAAATCTCTATTGAAAAACCAAGTTGATTTGAAAAATCCGGCGTCTTTTCTTGTGATTTGGCTACTTTTTGCGCTTGAGTCTCTTTTTGAAGATCCTTGGTGGATTCGGCGTCAGATTCTGCCACAGCCGGTTTTTTTGCAGTTTGAGATTTTATTTTCGTCAAATCGGAAACGCTGATCTTTATCGAATTGCCGGTTCCAATGGCAGTGCTTTCCAGCAATTCGAGAAACGGTACAGCGTTTTCTTTGTCGACCAGCATTGCTTTCATTTCTTTCTCGCGCGTTTCGATCCCATCAAGCTCTTTCCCTAGTTCAAGTATCTTCTGGCTCCTCTCTTGCTTCACCAAAGAATCAAGCTGTTCTTTTTGTATGTTGTCAGAAAGCTCCGAAATTTTGCCAAATTGCCACCAAAAAGCCAGCCAAATCAATCCGGCAGACAAAAGAACGACTGCGGCGACTATGAAGCCTATTTTTTTGTCGAATATACTCTTCATGATATCTTTATTTTCTGATCAAATAATTCTCAGGAATACTCGGCTCCAGATCGAAATCAAAATCATTGGAGGCGACCAAATTGGAAATATCAACGGGAAATTGAAATCCTTCATTTTTCAATTTATCCTGGAAATCAAGAAAAGCATCCCGCGTTTTTGAAAATCCCGATATTTTGATCTGGCCTCCCTCGGCAGAAAGTTGCTTTATACGAATGTCGCTTGGACAGAGCTCAGAAATACGCGCCAAAACCCGAGCCCAATTGGGAATGGCCGAACTTATTTTTGCAAGTGCACTGACTTGACTATTTGTCTCCTGAAAAACCTTTTCCAGTTGTGATTCCTTGGCCATGCTCCCAGCAAGAGAATGGCTGCCATATTTTTGAGCCGCCTGATATTCAATTCCAAGAATGCTTTGCAAAAGAAAAAGCACCCCGTTCAAGAGCAATAGCGCACCAACGAAAGAAACACCCAGCTTCAAGGCGAACCCGATCTTCCTTTCTTCTTTTATTTTTTCTTTCTGGTTGTCCGAAAGGACATTGATGTCAATCTTCATAATCCGCTCCCCGAAGAGCCAGTCCTATCACCGTGGAATAGGACAATAGATCCCGGGCAGATATTTTGTAGGGAAAATTTTTGATATTTATGTTCATCGTTGGATTCCCCATGACAATCTCTTTTTTCAATCTGTCGCCCAGATATTTCGGAAATTCATTGAGCAGCGCTCCGCCTCCGGAAAGAATGACTTTGTCAACTTTTTCGCTGCTGTTGATGGATTCGTTGTAAAAATTGATGGATTTTTCTATTTCGGATGCCAAATTTTCGATCAAAGGATTGAAAATCTTGAAAAGCATGTCTTGATCGGCCATATTGCCAAGACCGAATTTGAATTTTATTTTTTCTGCCTTTTCCCAGCTGACACCGATCTCTTTTTGAAGGGCTTCGGTGAACGACTTCCCGGAAAGCGGTATGCTAGAGGTAAAATAGGGAATTTGATTTTGACAAATGGCGATACTTGTATTTTCCGCCCCGATATCGGCGATGAGAACGGGCTGCCTGTTGTTTTCAATGTCAGAAAGACTGCGAATCGTGGCCACTATGTCGATTTCCACCGCAAGCGGCGTCAAGCCGGCCAGAACAACCGCCTGGCTGTATGAATCGACAACGCTCTTGGGAACCGCCACAACCAAAACATCTTCGGTATTTTCTTTGGATCCGATCACTTGCCAATCAAGGTACACTTTGTCCAACGAAATGGGAATATTGGCTTCCGTTTCCCATTTCACAGCTTCACGCGCCTCTTTGTCGGTCATTTTCGGAATTTGAATCGTTCGAATGAAAGCTTTTGTCTCCGGAATGGAAAAAACGACGTTTTTTGTTTTTATGGAGATCGGCTGGGCTTTTGCTAGAAGATCCTTGATCTCCTGAGCCAATTTTTGCGGATTGATGATTTGCTCCGCTTGCACGATTCCGCGAGGCAAAATTTTTCTTCCGCAAGAAACCAATCGAAAAATGCCCCGTTTTTTTTCAATCCAGACGGCTTTGAGCGAACTGTTTTCGATCTCAAGCCCGAAAGCTTTTGTTTTGAGACCGAACAAATTGTGTGTCAACAAGCTCATAAACTATTTTACAATTACATATGATCCCGGCTGATATTGCCATGAACCGCCTGGACCGCTGGAAAAATTCGCATTGATCAATCCGTCATCATAAATCAGGGTCGCGCCCCCGCTCATAGTGATCTGTTTGCCGGTCACTGCTTTGAGTGCGGAGCCTCCATTGATCAAAACATTTCCGTCCTGGGCGATGATCGCAACCGTGCCCGCCCCGCCGGACAAAGATACCGCGTCATGGTCGTTGCAGCCGGACGCGACCGGACAGGCGCTGGTGGTGATGAGAAACGGATAGCTTCCATCCTCGCCGGAACCGGCGAATGTCGAACCACCTTCCAAAACAACATATCCGTCGCATACGATGACGCCGTTGCTGCTGCCATAACTTTCCGCGAGCGCTATCTTCCCTCCTCCGGTGAGCGTAATCGTGCCCTTGACATAGAGCGTGCCGGAAACCGTAAGTGTTCCCCCGCCGTCAACCAATAAATTGCCCGTGATGACATTTGGCCCAAGAGTGCCGCCTGCCCAGCCCACATGGAAGTCTCCGCTAATCGTATCGCCAGTCGCGGCATCATCTTTCCACGTTTCAATGTTCGCATCGGAAAGCGGCATAGGTTGAGGCGTCGGATCCGGCCGGCTGACATCGCAAGATTTATTGTTGTAACTACCGGTCTGGCAATAGAGCGGCCCTGTCACCGAAGCGCCCACAACGTTGTGCGCCCAAGCGATGTCCGAACCGGTCGTACCGATATATACCCCGCCAACATAAGTGCTTCCGCCCAAAGTCGAAGGGTTTCCACCGAGATACATTTGGAAATATCCGTCCAGACCGGAAGGAGATGTATCCGACCAGCTCGTGCCATACTTGCCGATTTTCCCGGCGCCATTGGCATAACCGTTGCTGTTCGCACCAAGAATATAATACTTGGAGTTGCTGTAAGACGCATCCAAAACCATCCAATATGTCCGGTTGGCATCCAGAACCGGCGTGGATGGCATAGTCACTGTCGCCCAGCCGAAATTTGTCGTGACGCTTGATGCAGAAAGGGTGCCCGTCAACAACACTTCGGAGCCCGGACTTCCGAAGTTGTCGTTTACTATTTTTACAGTTATATTCGAGGGTGAACCGACTTTTTTGATATAAAATTGGATATTATTCATCTGTTCGGCCGCCGAGATCTTGAAGCTTTGGGCAAAATCTTGAGTGGCAGATTCCTTGGCAAATGTGACACAGGTAGAACTTGTACATGAGCTGATAGGCACAGGAGTAGCATTGGCTTGGTCGGCCGAAACCCCCGGCGGATTGGCCGCCGTGGCGCTCCCGGTGATGTGCACGCCGTTGGTGGCCGTGATGTTGCTGTTGGAATAGATATTTCCATTTACCGTCGCGCCGCCGTTCATGAGAAAACCGCCATTTCCGGCCTGCACTCCATAATTGAACCTGATTACTGTATCATCGATCGACATTGTCGCTTTGACCACTCTGACAGCCTGGGGATTGGCGCTGTTTGGAACATACCCGGTTGAAGTGACCGCTCGGGTACTGCTGTTGACGGCCGACAC
>JBAZUC010000010.1:0-9322 GCA_041661585.1 Parcubacteria group bacterium | reverse complement strand
GAATGTTCCGTTTCCCAGCGCCTGATTGCTTTCTCCGGAATAATCAGAATCCTGATTCAGCTGATAAACCGCCTGTTCGATTCCCGCTTCAGCCAGCTGCAAGGCTTGGTTCTTGGATATATTTTGACGCTCGGATTTCAAAAAGTTTGAAACAAAAACCAAAATGGCTCCGGAAAACAAAAGCATGATGGCAAAAAATACCAGTCCGATGACGATTACTTGCCCCTTTTGATTGTTGCGACAGTTCTTTTTCATTTTTTTTATTTGTTTCGCAAATATATTTCTTGGTGGAGATGGTATGAAATTAATTGGACACCAAGCGAAGTCTGCATTTGGATGTCAGCATCAATTTTGTTGGCGATGGCCAGATCGGGATTGTTGCAAGTGAATGTGAGCGTCATGACTGATTCGCTCAATTGTTTGAGACTGGAAGGCCGGCTGCTCGCGGCGTCCGCCTCCGTCAATTTGTACAAATTTTCTTGCATTTTATAAAAAACCACATAATCATATTTTCCACTAATGACGTTTCCTGACCCGTCAATGGAAGGTATCTCCAAAGCAAGAGTATCTTGGTCGGTGCTATAGACCGTGCCGGAAAAACTGTGGCTTGCGACAATTTGGTTTGCCTGCAGAGCGGCGCTTTGCAATTCCTTCACCGCATTGCGGGCGCTGTCGCCTATTTTCATTTCAGCCTGTTGGCGGTTATAGAATTTGAAAAAATTGATATAGAGCACCACAAACGCGACTAAAACAAAAGCGAGAATTGCTGAAGCGAAAATTGCTTCAACGAAAGAAAAACCGGATTTGTTTGGCTTCTTTTTTCTCATAATATCACAGTCCTCCCGTTTTGGTTACAAGAGTGGCAAGTGAGACAGTCTTCGAAGAAGTACTTGCCGGATCTTGCCATTGAACGGTTATAATAACTTGCTTGGTATCATCATTGAAATCAGTAATAGCCATATTGGCCGAGCTGTTCGGCAAGTCGTTCAGCTGGGAGTCGAAAAAGCTTCCGGTCGAAGGCAGCGCGGAATATCCGCCGGAACGCAGTTCTTCTATTTTATTGTTCGCCACCCGTAATGCGATTTCTTGATTTTTGGCATATTGAACCAACTTGGTTTTCCCCAGCGCCGTTTGAAACAAAACCAAAGCAAATCCGGCAATCATCAGCGTTATGAACACCTCCAGCAGAGAAAATCCCAAGTTATTATTTATTTTTGATTTCATTATAATCTAGAAATTTTATTCGTATATTCGTAATTGATTTGTAATTCGTAGGGAATTACTACATCTGATCCATGATCGAATACATCGGCATTAGCATGGAAATAGCAAAGAAGCCGACTGCAACTCCAATGGCCACCATCAGCACCGGCTCAATGATCGAGGAAAGATTTTTTGTCACCTGATCGATCTCTTCTTCATAAAATCGGGCGATATCCTTGAGCACATCCACTGTTTTCCCCGTCTCTTCTCCAACTTCCATCATCTGCACCATCAAAACCGGAAAAAGTTTTGGGAAAACAGCCAGCTCACCATGAAGCGGTTTTCCCTTTTGAACTTCTTCTCCTATTTTTTTGAAAGCTTCCTGATAATATCGGTTGGTGAGCGTTTCGGAAATTATTTTGAGAGCTTCGACGACCGGCACTCCGCTCTTGATAAGCGAGCCATAGATGCGGGCAAAGCGGGCATTGTTCACTTTAATGGTGACATTCTTTATCACCGGAACGCTGAGAAAAAGAAAGGCAGACGTCTTTTTTCCCGTTCTCGTTTTGAAAAAAATAATTATGAAGAAAACTACGAAAATTATTGAAAGAAGAACAAGCAGCTTATGGCCTGCCATGAAATTGCTGGTGTTGATTATCAGCATCGTGGAAGCCGGCATCGAAGCTTGTGTATCGGTAAATATGGACGTTAGTTGCGGAACCACAAATGTCATCATCGCAATCCCGATCCCGATCATGATAGTGAAGATAACTGCCGGATAATACATCGCTCCACGGACTTTGCTCAGGAGAGTGTGCTCTTTTTCCAATTGATCGGCAAGAAGCGCGAGAACTTCTTCAAGGTTTCCACTCATTTCTCCGACGCGAATCATGTTTATGGAAAGTTCATCAAGAACTCCTGTTTTCGCCAGACTATCTCCCAAAGTATTCCCGGTTTTCACGTCTTCCCCGACCCTAGCAAGAGAGTCTTTGAAATTTTTGCTTTTGGTCTGGCTGGAAATAACATCGAGCGCCCGAGGCACAGAAAGGCCTGAAGAAATCATGACACCAAGATGCCGCGCGAACATCATTTTATCCTTGAGTGACACACCGGAGAAGATCTTTATTCTTCTCCCGAATGAATGCTCTTTTTTTTTCTCATCTTCCACGATTGAAGTAACAAAAAAACCATCCGAGCGAAGCGCTTCCGCCACCGATTTGGCATCTTTTCCTCCAAGTTTTCCTTGCCGGGTCTCCCCCTTGTTGTTTTTGGCGACGAATGCGAATGTAGACATAATTTTAAATTAATCTTTTGTTACTCTCAGTATCTCTTCGATCGAGGTTGTTCCCTGAAGAGCCTTGATCATTCCGTCTTCGATCATTTTCATCATCCCTTCCTCGCGGGCTTTTTTTTCAATTTCATTGCTGTCGGCCCGCGCGCTCACCATTTTGGCAATCGTCTCGCTGATCTCCATTACTTCAAAAATACCCACCCGGCCTTTGTATCCTTCCTGGCCGCATCGCTCGCAACCGCCCGCACGATAGAAATTTATTTTTGTCCAATCTTTAGCAGTGGCCAGTTTCGCATCGATCAAACCGTGCTTGGCAGCTGTGCCCAAAAGGCGGTCGAGATCAACTTCTTCTCCAAGAGATTTCAAAAGCTCCGTATCCAAAACAAGCTCCTGCCGGCAATCAGGACAAAGTTTTCGCACAAGACGTTGCGCCATCGCCACATTGACCGTGGAAGCGATGAGAAACGGTTCCGCTCCCATATCAAGAAGCCTCGGGATGGTTCCCGCAGCGCTGTTCGTATGAAGCGTGGAGAGCACCAGATGCCCTGTCATCGCCGCGTGTATCGCAATTTCCATAGTTTCCTTGTCGCGAATTTCACCGACCATGATGATGTCGGGATCTTGGCGCAAAAGCGCCCGAAGACCTTGGGAAAAAGTGAGGCCGATGGAGGGACTCACCTGCGTCTGGTTGATACGCGACATTTTGTACTCGATCGGATCTTCGACGGTCGAGATGTTTACTTTCGGCGTGTTGAGTATATCCATGATCGTATAGAGAGTCGTGGTTTTTCCCGAACCGGTTGGCCCAGTAACAAGGATCATTCCATTCGGCCTTTTGATTGCGCGATGAATTTTTTCCAGATCTTCTCCCCAAAACCCCATCGCTTCAAGCGTGAGTCCTTTGGATCCCTCATCAAGAAGCCGCATCACGATTTTCTCACCGGAATAGACAGGCAGGATCGAGACTCGAAAAGCTATTCGCCGGGAATCCTGTTCTATTTTGAAACGACCGTCTTGCGGAAGCCGATGTTCATCCAGCTTCAAATTGGAAAGAATTTTGATGCGGGCCACGATGCCGGCCAAGACCGTTTTTGGAAGAGCCATCGCATCGTGAAGCATTCCGTCGATACGGTACCGGATGCGCACTTCTTTTTCGTCCGGTTCGATATGGATATCGCTCGCGTCCTGAAGAATAGCATGCTTCAAAAGCGCGTCCACGATCCGGATCACAGGAAGCTCCTGAGCGACTTTTTCAAGCGAGTCTTTCTGCGAAACATCCGTCACATTTTTCTCGATGATATCCCCAAACTCCGCCTTGAGGCTCTGCTCGTATTGTTTGAGAGAATTTTCGATCCCTTTCTCCGTCGTTATGCACGGCGATATTTTGAGTCCCGTTTTTTTGCGGATGAAATCGATCGTCTGAATGTCTTCCGGGTTGAGCATCGCGACTTTGAGTTCCGTTCCGGTTTTCTTGAAAGCGACGATCTTATACTTTTTAGCGATTGGCTCGGGAACGATCTGCAAAATATCCTTTGGAATTATTTCTTTTTCGATATTCACGAAAGGAATGCCAAGAATGTATGAAAAAAGCTGGCGCAACTGGTCGGCATTCACCAACTTTTGCTCAATCAAAACATCTCCCAGTTTTTTTCCGGTTTTCGCGCCTTCTTCGATCGCTTTGTCGATCTGCTGCTCATTCACCAGCCCCGCATCCAAAGCGAAACTTTTTAGCCTTTCATTATCAACTTGCATATTTATTTTGGTTTATCCCTGTGCTAATTCTAAATATATCTTCGATAATTCAGAGAGTTTCATCTTATTCAATCGGAAGTTGTTGCGGGGACAAATTTTGCTTGATTTTTTCAATGATGTCTTTGAGGCTAAAGTCCGATTTGACCATGAAGGTCTTTGCTCCCAGATCAAGGGCTTTTTGAACATTGTCTATTTCCTCAAGATTGGTGAGAATAAGCACCGGAATATTTTCATTTGGACCTTTCTTTATTTCCGCCAACACTTCATAGCCGTCTTTTTTGGGCAAGATAAGATCAAGCAAAATGAGATCTGGTTTTTCCGTTTTTGCCTTTTGTATGCCCTCTTCCCCGTCGAAAGCGCTTATCGGCTCGTACCCTTCTTGAGTAACGCTTTCCACCAGCGCATTTTGAAGAGCCCGATCATCTTCGACAATGAGAATTTTTTTCTTTTGTAAATCATCGGCCATGGATTTGAATTTAATGTTTAGTATATTGCATTTTTTGTATAAAACCACGAAAATACCGGTTTCTATTCCGCCGTTGGCAAATTGAAATAGAAAGTTGACCCTTCTCTCACTTCGCTTTCAAACCAGACTTTTCCTCCGCAATGTTTGAGAATCGCCCTCACAAGATACAAGCCGATCCCCACTCCCTCAGTGCGATAGCGTGATTCGTTTTTTGAACGAAAAAATTTCTCGAAAATCTTGTCGTGCTGATGGCGGGGAATCCCCACTCCCCAGTCCTGAATAGAAAATATGATTTTCCCTCTTTCTTCTTTCAGTTTAATGTCCACTTTCCCTCCTTCACGGGAATATTTTATGGCATTGCCGATAAGATTGTCCAGGACTACTCTCATTTTCCGCTCGTCTATGCAAACTGCCGGCAATTTTGAACCGGTTCGAAAATTGATCTCAACTTTTTTTTCAGCAGCCAGTCCCTGGAACTCGGCGACCGACTCCTCAATTATTTTTTCCAGATTGAGGTTTTTTTTCTCAAAAACCGCTTTCCCCTGATCAATGCGCGCCACGTCAAGAAGATCCGTCACCATTTTGAGCATCTGTTCATTTGATTTTTTGATATTGTGTAAAAAAGAATATTGTTTTTCCGGCATACATTCTTTCGGATTGCTTTCCGTTTCAATCACCTCAAGGCTCCATTTTATTGCCGAAAGCGGGGTGCAAAGCTGGTGGGATATGATGGAGATAAATTCGGTTTTCATGATATTCGCTTCAGCCACCTTTTCCACTCCGCGTATCACGAAACTTCCAAGCGTCATGATAGAAACCACAATGATCGTCACACTCATCACCGTCGTGCCCTCGGAAGCGAAACGGCTGGATACGAAAAATGTCCCGACCATGGCCGCGATCGTGATGAGTCCCATCATCAAAAAAAGAAAATTGGGACATTGCCAAAGCCCAAGCCCGTATTTTTTGCATCGGGCGACAAAATTGAACCCATCAAGAAATTTTTCAAACATTTGTTTTTGTTTAAAGAAATCATCCCCTTATTGCTCCAAATTATACCACAAATCAAGGAAAGCAACCAGCAAACTAGACGGATATAAAAACAGAGGCTGCCTTTGCAATCTCTGCTTAAATATCTCAATATACTCACTATTTATCGGCTACATCCCCATACCCATGCCTCCCATACCGCTCATATCTGGCATTCCGCCGCCTTTTTCCTTCTTTTCCGGAATGTCCGTGACAACCGCTTCGGTGGTGAGAAGCATCGCAGCCGCCGAAACGGCATTTTGAAGAGCGCTGACAACAACCTTGGTCGGATCAATGATGCCGGCTTTGAACATATCCGTGTACATCGGCAGTTCGTGCCCAGCGTCGTATCCAATGTTGAAATCCGCCTTCGGATTCAGTTCGTTTATGTGATAATTGACCTCCACCTCTTTGCCTGTTCCAATATCGATCTTTTTCACTGTTTGCTCTTTTCCCAAAAAAGTTTTTTGCAATTCTTGAATTTTGGAGATCACAACATCCGGAGATTGGCCGGCATTGACGATGATTTGCTTGATCGGAGCGTCCAGGGCTTCCGTGAATATCTGCACGGCGATTCTATCTTCATGCGACAGGTTTTTACTCAAGTCTTCTCTTAATTTGACCGCTTCGTTCAGTAGCGCGATTCCGCCTCCCGGAACAATTCCCTGTTCGAGCGCCGCTTTGGTCGCCTCGACCGCGTCCTCGACTCGGTGCTGTTTCTCTTTTTGTTCGACTTCGGTTGCCGCACCGACTTTGATGACTGCCACGCCCCCAGACAATTTTCCAAGCCGTTCCTGCAGTTTTTCTTTGTCAAAATCGGAAGTTGCCTTTTCGATTTGCATTTTGAGCTGTGCAACACGCGCCTCGATATCTTTTTTCTTTCCTTTTCCGTCCACAATGGTCGTATCATCCTTCGTCGAAACGATCCGCCCTGCTTTTCCGAGATCTTCGAGCGTCACTTTGTCCAATTTCATCCCACGTTCTTCGGAAATGACCTGTCCACCGGTGAGAATGGCAATATCCTCAAGCATCGCTTTCCGGCTGTCGCCAAATCCCGGCGCTTTCACCGCCAAAACATTCAAAACTCCGCGGAGTTTATTGAGAACTATGGTCGTCAAGGCCTCACCTTCGATATCCTCGGCAATGATTACCATCTCTTTCTTCCCGGTTTGGGCGATTTTTTCCAAAATCGGCAAAATTTCCTGAACGGAAGATATTTTTTTGTCCGTGATGAGGATTTGCGGGTCTTTGAGTTCCGCTTCCATCGATTCGGCGCTCGTGATCATATACGGGGAAACATAGCCTTTGTCAAACTTCATTCCCTCGACGACTTCTTCTGCAAGGCCAAATGTCTGCGATTCTTCAACCGTGATCACACCTTCGTTCCCGACTTTTTTGATGACTTTCGCGATCATTTTTCCAACTTCGCCGTCTTGGGCGGAAATGGTCGCCACTTGCTCGATTGCGTCGCCACTGACAACCTTGGAAACTTTCTTGAGATTGTTCCCCACCCGGTTTGAAAGTTTGGCCAGAGCGTTTTTGAGCTCGATGACATTGATTCCCTTGGAAATAAATTTCGCGCCCGACTCAACGATCGATTGCGTAAGGATCGTCGCGGTTGTGGTTCCATCTCCGGCCGCGTCATTCGTCTTGTTCGCCACTTCCTTCACAAATTCCACGCCGATATTTTCGAATTTGTCTTCAAAATCAACCTCTTTGACAATTGTCACGCCATCGTTGGTAACCATCGGAGACCCAAAGCCCCGGTCAAGAACAACATTGCGACCTTTCGGACCAAGAGTCACGCGAACAGCGCCCGCGACCTTGTCGATCCCGTCTTTGATGCGACGCCGCGCGTCTTCATCGAATTTAATTTGTTTTGCCATAGCTTTAGATTTTTTAATTATTATTTTATAATTAGCACTCTCAACATCCGACTGCCAATTGTTATTATAGAAAAATATTTTTTATTGTCAAGAAGTTGGAAGGGGCAAAGGATAATCGGAATTATCAATTGCCCCACCTCTTTTATTTGGTCAGGAGAATTTCTCCAATACTTCCGGTTTGCCGAAATAATTCCTCCTGATAAGAAAAACATCATTGGTGTCGCAATCAATCATGACTCCCTCGCCATTGTTGAGTGAGAATCTTTTTTCCATCTTGATCCCCTTTGACTTGAGATAGAACCAGGGGAAAAAGGAGACTACATCACAATGAGCAATCATAATCACCGCGCTCACTCCTCTCAATGACACCACGTTTTCCAGGAGATTTTCGTATGTTCCTTCTTTCCAGAGATTGTCATTCCTTTTTACATCCCTCCAAAATTCCCTGACGATTCTTGCAAGCTTGAATGCGGCATCATTGTTCATAAAGGCGCCACAGCCCGGATCTTTCCCAGGAAAAAATATCGCCCTATCCCCTTTTTCTGGCATATTTTGGGCAATAACCTTTCCAATCCTTTCGATTGTTCCAAAATAATTATCCTGGTCTCCTGTCCAGATCGGACCGGGAAACAACGGGGGCGCTTTCACAGGAGTGACCATGCCCTGCACAAGAAAAATCCTGCTCAAGGGATAAATCACCTCCACCTTGAAACCGTCATTTCTAAGCTTCTCAATCGTTTCCGGCGGGAAGATCTTTTCGAGCGGCATCTTATCCGCTGCGGTCGTGGCAACCAAGGTTCTATTTCCATAATCAGCATGGCAACCCACGCTATAACCCTGGGTGAGATTTTTATAGCCCAATTCCATTTCCGCTCTCACATCGGGCGAATGCGGATAGACAAGAACAACTTGCTCGATTTTTTGTTTCACGATATGTCCTCCCCTCGCAAATTTTTAAGCTGCGCAATTCTTGAGTCTCTTTTGAAACTCCTCCTCGATCCGCACGCCTTGCGGAATGGGGAGGAATATCAAATTTTCATCGCCATATTCGACATACGCGCCTTCTTTTTTGGTGAGCGGATTGCGCTCAATTCGGGCAATTTGCGCTCGCTTCTGCCAGGATTCAATTCTATCACCCCAAAACAGATTTATCAAGCTCTCGAAAAGCCGCTGCACTGCCCGCTGTCGAGGTGAAAACTCGATAAAATACCTGGCCGGCTTCAATTCCTGGATTTCCCAATTTGGCTTGAATTCCTTGATCCATTCGACATTTTTTTCGCAAAATTTTTGAAAAACGTTATGCCCAAATATCGGATATATAAAGCTATATTCGTTCGCGGCAAATATATCCTGCCGCTGGATTTCAAGGCTTTCGTCCGTGATAAAATAATTGAGGCAAATTCGGTTTGTAATTTTTTTCCCGTACCGGCGCTTGCCCAATATATGTACGATTAGCGTGACCAACAACCGTCCCGTGAAAATTCTGCCTTTTTTGAGAACGACAAAAAAATCTATATCTGAATTTTTCTCGCAATTCTTCATTGCCAGCGTTCCCGTGAGAGCGATCATCCGGACGAACGGAACAAATCGCAGCCATCGCGCCGCTCTTTGGGCGATTTCAAATTTTTCAATCGAATTTTTGTCGTTTTGGATTTTTCTTGCGACCAAATCTTTGCGCCCTTTCAGAAAATAGAA
>JBAZUC010000009.1:0-17285 GCA_041661585.1 Parcubacteria group bacterium | reverse complement strand
AGCTATATAAGAATCCTGACAAACGAACAGTGGTTGCCCAGGCGTTGGATTACGGAGCCTCGCTTTGGAAGCATCTCAATGACTTTGCCGAGTTTACGAAACTTATCGATTCGGAAATACAAGCCAAGTTTCATTTGACCTTGGAAGAAAAAGCCAAAGACTTCTTCAAAATAGAAGACGTCAATTTTATGCTGGAAAGAATGGGCAATAATCTCAAAGAAGGCAACCTCAAATTCGTAATCCTGATGGATTCAATAGACGAGAGGCTGAAAGACCTCATTATCTATGTGAACCAAAACAGCCAATTCGATATTTACGCTGTCCAATTGGAATATTACAAATTCAATGAGTATGAGATTATGATTCCGAAGATATTCGGAGTGGAAGTGAAGAAGAACATCCGAAGTTCCGCCGGGAGCGTGCGGAAAGTCTGGACGAAAGATGAATTTCTCCGATCGGCGCGGGAAAATTTGAAAGAACCCGGACTTTACCAAATGATAAGCGACCTTTATGAATTTTCCGAAAAGAACGCGGATTCGTTTGAAATGGGAATGGGAAAAACCGGCTCGTTCCACTTCAAAGTTCGCAGTCCCAAAGCCGTGTCCGGGACATTCGCCTTGTTCAGCGTCTATCTGATGGACGGCTCCCTTCAGATCAGCTTCAATAACGTCAAGAAAAATCTCGGGAAAGAATGGACGGAGAAATATTACGAATCATTTTCAAAGCTGCCGTTCTTGAAAAAATGGAAAAAAGAACAGTTGCTAGAAGGATACAGTCCCGGCATTCTGTTGCAAGACGCATTTCCGGATGAGAATTCGCTGAACGAATTCAAGTCGGCAGTTCTTGAATTTTCAGGAGAGATTAAGTAATTTTTGACAATAAAAAAATGGAAACACAATCAGGCAGAATAAAGTGCCCCTATTGCTCCGAAGCAATTTCAGCTTCAGCCAAGAAATGCAGATTCTGCGGAGAATGGCTGGATGCAAACGAAGGAACTGGCCGACAAAACATCGCGCCAATCGGCAAATTGAAAGCCAATGCCCATCCATCCTATGGAACCTTCACTATTCTTTCGCTGCTGATTCCGATAGCGGGCTTAATAGTGGGAATCGTATATATGACCAAGGATAATCCGCTGGACAAAAAAGTCGGCGAACACGCCATTGTGATGAGTATTGTCGGAGTGATTTTATTTTTCATATTCTTATCTCTAATCTAAGCAATAAGCATAATCTTATGAAAAATTGCCCGTATTGCGATGAGCAAATCCAGGACGATGCCAAAAAGTGCCGGCATTGCGGAGAATGGCTCAATCAAGGAATCAAAGATACAAATGAAAGAGTAGTAAACTTGAGAACCGGCGAAGGCAAATCGAAAAGCAGAGCGAAAATATGGATAGCGATTATGGGGGTTGCAGTCCTCGTGTTCGTCATAATCGGGATTGGCTCGCAATTGTCGAATTCCAACAATTCCGGAAATGGCAAGCCGGCGGACTCTGCGCCGGACGCAAAAAGTAATGTTTCTCAATCGGCAAAAAAGCCGGAGGAGCAAAAATATAAGATGAACGATAAAGTTCCGGTAGGACATTTCCTATTCTCGGTGGGAAGCGTCAAAGATCTCGAAGAAATTTCGGACGGCTTCACGAAGAAGAAAGCGGCCGGGATTTACAAACTGGTCGGGATAGCCGCGATAAACACTAACAAGGAATCGCGGTATTTGGATAATTCCATGTTCAAGCTGTTGGATAGCAAGGGAAGAATCTATGACAATTCGACCGAAGGTAGCATGGCGGTCAGCATAAAATCGAACGGCGAAATGGATTTATTCCTGAAACAGATCAGCCCTTCTCTCGGCGCAGGAGGAGTTCTGGTATTCGACGTACCGGAAGACGCTGAAGGATTCATGCTCGAAGTGAGCGGGGGCTTCGGAAGCCCGGAAAAAAGATACATCGAATTGCAGTAGATTAAAAAAACCGGAGCCGAAAACTCCGGTTTCTTGATATAGAGAAAATTTGGTAATTTAGCGTAAAAATGGGCAAAATTCCTTTACATATTAGGCATTTGAGCGTAATATAAAAGCATATTCATCAACAAAATAATATGAAATCTCCTATATTAAATTCGCCTTATTTTGAGCCAAATCTTCATTTTAACGCTGACGAACGCGGTTTAACCGAAGAAATCTTGAAATTTCGCCGTCCGAGCAGTTTTTATATTCCTGTTCCCCGAGCCAAAACAAAGCAGAATCAGCTCGATCTAAATCTTTCCGACGGCGCTTTTGGGAGCGAATTGCAAAAAGAAAACGAGTTTATAAACAAAATCAGGGAAAAAATAAAAGATTGGCGAAAAGCCAGCTACTCCGGCATCACGAAAACTTCTCGCGATCTGCTCTTGTATTGGAATGACGAAACAAGAGAAAACAAGCTTTTCTTCTGCCAAATCGAAGCGCTTGAAACATTGATTTATATAAACGAAGTCGCGGAGAAATCGGGAGAAAACTGGATTACAAATGAATTAAAAAAGGCGAATACTGATGCGAATCCCGGACTGTATCGCCTCGCTTTCAAAATGGCAACCGGTTCGGGAAAAACCGTTGTCATGGCGATGATCATTGCTTATCATACGCTGAACAAAATTCGGTATCCGCAAGATACTCGTTTCACAGACGCTTTTGTCATCATCGCTCCGGGCATTACTATTCGTGATCGTTTGAATGTTCTTTTGCCAAATGATCCGAAAAATTATTATCGTGAGCGCGATGTTGTTTCCTATCAGGATTTCGAAATGCTTCAGCAAGCAAATGTTTTCATTACAAACTTTCATCAATTGGAGCTTCGCCAAAATCCTCGATTTTCAGTCGGTGCTGTTATGAAAGCGGCAAATATTCTCAAGAGTGAAGCAATGAAAGAAACTCCGAACTCTATGGTTAACAGGGTTTTCAAGAGTGTTCTCAGCAAACCGCGCATATTGGTCATAAACGACGAGGCTCATCATTGTTATTGTGAAAAGCCAAGCGAGGTGAAATTAACCCGCGAGGACAAGGCAGAGGCCGATGAAAACAACAAGGCGGCTCGTGTCTGGCTGAATGGTCTGCAGGCGCTCTCGAACAAAATTTCCGTCAACGCGATTATCGATTTATCAGCGACTCCGTATTTCTTGCGAGGATCCGGTTATCAAGAGGGCACTATGTTTCCATGGGCTGTCTATGATTTCTCGCTTCTGGACGCTCTTGAGTGCGGTGTCGTGAAAATTCCTCGACTTCCAATTGAATCAGATACTGTTTCAAAAGATGATATTCCTGAATTTCGCAACCTCTGGCTGCATGTGCGCGATGATCTGCCCAAAAAAGGAAAGAAAACCGGAAATTATGATCTTTCGGTTTTAATTCTGCCGAAGACATTGCAGGAAGCGCTCGAGTCGCTTTATGGCAGTTATGAAAAATCATATCGCGAATACGAAAAACAGAAAAAACAAAATCCGGCCGTTATGCCGCCGGTTATGATCGTTGTCTGCAACAATACGGCCGTTTCCGAATTGGTATATCGTTGGATTGCTGGTTTTGATCGGGAAACATCCAGCGGGCAGCAAAAAATAGAAAAAGGGAATTTGGAAATATTCCGCAATGAAGATGGCGTTCAATTTTTCGATCGACCGAATACGCTTATTATTGATAGCGCCCAGTTGGAAAGCGGCGAAAAAATCAATGTCGATTTCAAAAAAATATTTTTCAAGGAAATAGAAGATTTTCACAAAGTGTATCGCAGGCGCTTTCCGGGACGGACTGAACCGACGGATGAGGAACTCCTGCGCGAAGTTATGAATACCGTTGGCAAGCCGGGAAAACTTGGCGAGGATATCAAGTGCGTTGTTTCCGTTTCGATGCTGACGGAAGGCTGGGACGTGAACACCGTCACGCATATTCTCGGCGTTCGCGCTTTTTCCACCCAACTTCTTTGCGAGCAAGTTGTCGGTCGCGCTTTACGGAGAGTTGATTATAGCGTTAATGAAGAAGGCAAATTTTCCGAGGAATATGCCGAAGTTTATGGCGTTCCGTTTAGCTTTCTCAAAGCGGAAGGAAATACGCCGCCTCAACCGCCGAAAGTCATTCATCGTGTCCACTCTCTTGAAGATCGCGAAAAATATGAAATAAATTTTCCGCGCGTTGAAGGGTATCGTTATGAATTGAATGAACAAAAACTTGATTCGCGTTTCACCGGAGAATCGAAAACAATCATTGAAAATGAACCAACTGAAGTCACTCTTGGCGGAGTTATCGGCGAGGAAGTCAAAGAAAATTTGGAAAAAATAAAAGATCGTCGCGAGGGAGAGGTTACCATCAGACTGACAGAGGCGCTTCTCAAGCGCTATTACACGGATGCTGACAGGGCGGAAAAATACTGGCTCACTCCTCAACTTCGAAAAATTGTCGAGGAATATGTGAAAAAATATGTTGTTCTGAAAGACCGCATGGTTATCGGTTATCTTTCCGTCGGAGAATATTTTTCCGGCGCGCTGACCAAAATTCAACAGGGCATAATCGCGGAAAATTTGGAATTTCAAAAAGACAAAAGATTGCTGCCGATTTTGGCGCCGTATGATACGATCGGATCTACTCGCTATGTTGATTTTCTCACTACAAAAGAAGTCCGCGAAACTAAAAAAAGCCATGTGAATTATGTCGTGGCTGACACGGAAGAATGGGAGCAGGGCGTCGCCAAAAAACTGGAACAATTGCCGGAAGTGCTGGCTTACGTCAAAAATCAAAATCTCGGATTCAATATTCCCTATGAACATCAAGGAATGGCGCATAACTATATCCCAGACTTTATCGCCGTTCTTGAAATGCCCGACAAATCAAAAATGAATTTGCTGATTGAAGTGACGGGAAAAAAGGATGACAAAAAAATCATCAAAGTGAAAACCGCGCGCGAATTTTGGGTGCCGGCGGTCAACAATATCGGAAAGTTCGGCAAGTGGGCGATTCTTGAGGTGCAGGATATTCATGAAACGCAAAATTTGATTCAAGTCGGCATGAAACGAGGCTTTGATGATTTGATGCCGGGCAATTTATTTAACGAAAAATAAAATTATGAGAAGAAAAAAAATGTTGTCTCCGACCACTGCCGCGCCGGTCAAGTCGTATAAGCATAATTCAAAACGCGCTCATATTCCGACTCAGGAAGAATCGGTCAAGCTTTCAGCGCGCGAAAAACAGCCGGTGAAAAAGAAATATGACTATGATCCTTCGCTTGATCCGCAGCTTGTTTGGGCCGGAAAAAAAGAACAAGGCGCAGAATTTGCCGTTCCGACCGTGCCGATTTATGTGCAGGAAAAAATTGCGCCGGAAGCGATCATTGCCCGTCTGAAAGCCGGATTGAATGAAAGCGCGCAGCAAATGCTTTTTGGCGAAACGGCCGAAACGCAATTCAAAAAAGCGGTTGATTTTTATAAACACGAGGACAACTGGCAAAACCGGATGATTCTGGGTGATTCGCTTCAGGTTATGAATTCACTTTTGGAAAAAGAAGGGATGCGTGGCCGGGTGCAGACAATCTATATCGATCCGCCGTATGGAATTAAATTCGGATCAAATTGGCAAGTTTCAACGAGAAAAAGAGATGTGAAAGACAACAAATTGGATGATTTTATTCGCCAGCCGGAGCAAGTTAAAGCCTTTCGCGATACTTGGGAGCTTGGTATTCATTCCTATCTTTCTTATCTTCGCGATCGCTTGATCACCGCTCGCGAACTTTTGACTGAAAGCGGAAGTTGTTTTGTGCAAATTTCAGATGAAAATTTACATCATGTTAGGGAAGTTTTAGATGAGGTTTTTGGTGGAGACAACTTTGTTAGTTTAATCAGCTTTACTACAACTAGCGGAATTCCCGGACTTACTCTGTCTAGAGCGGGTGATTATTTAATTTGGTATTCAAAAGATATATCTCAAGTAAAATATAGACAATTATATGAGTTTAAAGAAGAATTAAACCATTACAACTTAGTTCAAGAAAAAAACAGTGTTATTCGTAATTTAAGTAAAGACGAAAGAAACGATTTAAGCTTGCTGCCTATTGGTGCAAAGTTGTGTACATCCCAATCTCTCACTTCTCAAGGAGAAACAAGATCGGATACTAGTGTAAAAATTAATGGAAAAACATATAATCCACCGGCTGGTCAGCATTGGAAAACTACAACAACAGGAATTCAAAAACTTTTCAAACAAGGAAGAGTTCTTATCCAGGGAAAATCAATAAGGTATTTACGATTTGCAGAAGATTTTCCAGCAAAGGCTATCAATAATATTTGGTACGAAACTGTAATAGGAAGTCAAGAAAAACAATATGTAGTGCAAACCTCGCAAAAAACCATTGAAAAGGCAATTTTAATGACTACCGATCCGGGTGATATTGTACTTGATCCAACTTGCGGATCCGGAACTTCTGCTTTTGTTGCTGAACAGCGGGGTCGGCGGTGGATTACGATTGATACTTCGCGCGTGGCTTTGGCTTTAGCGCGAACGCGTTTGATGACGGCAAAGTTTCCGTATTATAAACTGAAAGACGAAAGCAATGTGAGTGCCGGATTTGAATATAAAACCGTTCCGCATATTACATTGAAATCTTTGGCCAACGACGAGCCGGCTGGTCAAGAAATTTTATACGATCAGCCACTTGAAAACAAAGATGTTGTCCGGGTGGCCGGGCCGTTCACGGTCGAATCGCTTTCGCCTCATCGCGTTTCGGACGCGCAGGAAATGCTTTCCAGCGAACAATTCGCGGCAACCGTCGTTTCCAATCTTTTGAAATCTGGCGTGCAAACCGGCCAAAAAGGGGCGCGGGTTGAATTTGAAAATCTTGATATTCTTCCAAGCGGTCCGGAAGTGCAAGCGATTGGCGAGTATAAAACAAAAGGAGGATTGAAAAGAGTTGCTGTTTCCATTGGTCCTGAATTTGGCAGTGTGGATGATGATTTTATTCGCGATGCCGTGAAAGTCGCCAAAAAATTTGCCGACCTCTTGATCGTTGCTGCCACTTCTTTTGAGGCCGCGGCATTTTCCGAGCCTTCGCAAACGAACGGCCTCACGATTATGAAAGTGAAAATCAATCCGGACTTATCAATGGGCGACCTGCTCAAAAAAACCGGATCCGGAAATTTGTTTTTGGCTTTTGGTGAGCCGGAAATAAAAGTCAAAGAAACCAAAGACGGAGTCGTGACGGAAATTTTGGGCGTTGATATTTATGATCCGGTCAAAAGCGAAATCCGCTCCAGCGGTTCCGGCGATCCGGAACACGAAATCGCCGCGTGGTTCATCGACACAAATTACAACGGCGAAGCGTTTTTCGTCACGCATGCCTATTTTCTCGGCGCGGACAAGCCATACGAGAAACTGAAGAAAGCGCTGAAATCAGACATCAATGAAGATGCGTGGGACGAACTTTATTCAACAATTTCCCGCCCATTTCCAAAACCAAAAACCGGCAAAATCGCCGTGAAAGTCATCAATCACTACGGCGACGAAGTGATGAAAATTGTGGAAGTTTAGAGAATTATTTTTATGAGTGCAGATCCGGAAATACAAAATTCGGTAATAAAACTTATAGAGTTGCACCCGGTAATTTTCGGCGGAGGCTTTACTCTGTTGGGCGCTTTAATAAGCGGAATTTTTGGTAGTAATGTGAAGAGTTTTTATTTAAAGTTTATTAAGAAAGACAATTCAAAACAGGTAATAACTTCTGATAATCGTAGTTCGACAGTGCAACAGAATACGGGTAGAGATGCCGTAATAAATCATTTTTATTCTCCTGTTTCAGTTGGCATTATTAAAGAAGGTCTTCCAGTAATTAAAGAAGTGTCTACAATAGATATTCCAGACATGATGAGCATTGGTTTTTTAAGAATAGCTTTGCCAGAAAAAGGGGTAAAGTTTGATAAACCGAGCATTGATTTTATTGGAGAATTTTTTAATAAAGTTTTTGTAACCGTAAAATCATCTAGAAATGGGCTTACGATGCTTAACGGTGCAATTTTTTCATTAGGATCTGAAAAATTTGAAAATAAAGAATGGAGAGAGCATTGTGCGGCATCTTTGCGTGAATTATTTCATCATTGGAAAGGAAATCCGGGTCTTATATCCGAAGCATTTAATAAGATGGATCCGAATATCCCAACTATTAACTCTGATAGAGGGATTCATGAAATTGAGTATAAAAGAATGAAATTATATTACGATTATTTTTCGGAAATATGTCATCACCAATCCGCATTTATAATACTCAAACTTAGAAATTTATACGGAGAGGAAATAAAAACAGGCGAAGATAATGAAAAAATGTTTTTGAAGGTAGTGCGAGACTTTTTAGTAGAGATGGAGATTTTCATTAAAATTTATGCAAAGAAAAAATGATTAAGGATCAAATCAAATTACACAAAGAAATAGACAATTTGATACAAACTGGTCCAACTAGTATTGATTTTGGTATTGTTAAAATAATTATTGATGCTAATAATGACGCGCGTGAGTATTTTTTCGCCAAAGCCGATGAAAGGTGGCTCGGTTGGCTGTGGGAAAATAAATTTCTTGATGTCATAAAAGAAAAAGCCAAAAATGAAAACCAATTTTTGCCGGAACTTCAATATCTCGCGAGTGTTTCCGAAAAGAATCCCAAAGGAGTTGTGGATATTATGCTCAAAGTCGATATTTCTGAGAAAAACCTCAATCCGGTCGTCGTTAGCCGATTTCTTTCGATTTGCGGTTCATTGTCGGCGGATCAGGTTGCGAGAATTGTTACAAAAATCAGAGATGAAAAATGGGTGCAATTGATGAGAAAATTTACCCATTATGACTTTGCGTATGGAAAAATGCTTGACGAACTCTATAAGGTAAAAAATTGGAAAAAATTATTTGTTCTTGCTGAAGCAGTTCTCTCCGTTTGTCCTCAAGATGAAATGAGTGAGGAAGAAAAAAAATACGGCACGGATAACCCGTTCTATTTCAAAGACTTCGGACAGATAAAAGTATTCAAGTATCTGATTGATGTTGACGATGAAAACTTGGAAAAAACCTTGGCGCTGGTTCTGGATGTGATGAAAAAAATTATTGCGAATAGCAAAAGAAAAAATGAAAGCAAGTTTTTTGAAGTGGCGGACAATTTCGGTTTTTATGACGTGGACTTCTTCACGCTGAAAGTCGATGATGACAATCATTTGTCATACAGAGATGATGTGAAAAATCTGGCGGCGGTAATGAAAGCGCTCGTTGAGCGAATGTTTGACAAAAATAAATCCGATCCGGAAAAGGTGAAAAATCTGTATAAAAAATATGTTTATTCGCTCCCGCTTAGCCAAACAATGTGGCGTTTCCGTTTGTTTGTTCTGACTCTTCACCCGGAAGTTTTCAAAGACGAGCTGAAAAAATCTTTCTTCAAATTTTTCGAAAAGCCTGAAGAATACTATGAATTGATTTCAGGCGCGGAATATGAACAGTCGTTGAGAAAAGGATTTTCGGTATTATCCGACAATGATAAAAAACAATACATTGAAAAAGTGATTGAATTTTTCAGCCAAGAAAGAGCAGAAAAAAAAGAAGAAGGCTGGTATAAACATAAGGGACGGGAAATACTTTCTTGCATATATCCTGAACTTTCGAAAGAAGAAAAAAACAAAGCTGAAAGAACATTGGGAGGAAAAATTGAAGATGATTTTGAACCACAGCCGAGCATTGTTCACGGAAACGGAATGGCCGGCTTTATTGCTCCAAAAGCGCCGATCACATTGGAGGATTTGCAGAAAAAATCTGTTTCGGAAATTGCAGAAAAACTTCACGGTGAATGGACGCCGAAAAATCTTCGCGAAATAGATACCAAAAAGGATTTTAGGAGTCCTTTGAACGCCGAGGGGATGGGAAGTCTGCTAAAGCAAGATATTGCCCAAAGGTTTGAATCGTATATAAAAGACGCCCAATTATTTTTTGACAGAGAAAAACTGGATCAGCATTACACATATTCTTTTCTTCAAGGGATTTATGCCGTTTTGCGTGAAAACAAGTTTCAAGATGGCATCAATTTGGAAAATTTGCTTGTTTTGATAAAAAACATCATTGAATCAGACAAAAAAGAAAATTTTTCAAGAGATGAAAAAAGGCGGCGCGAAAGATTCGATGCGTGGATTGCGGGGTGGAGATCGGTTTTTTTCGCAATGGCCGATCTTTTAAAAGAACTGCTGGGAGAGAATAAAGATAAAGCGATTCTTGATTTTCCGGTTCATCGCGAAGATTTGCTGAATATCATTGAATATCTGCTTCTATATCCCGATCCTGATATAAAGAGCAATGCGGAAGATTATGGCAATGATCCTTTTTCAATCGCAATCAATTCGGTTCGCGGAAGGGCATTTGAGTCACTTGTTCTGTTCACTTATCGCGACGGAGAAAAATTCTCCAAAGAAGATGAGATAAAGATTGACGAAAGCGTTAAAAAGATATACGAAAAAGTATTAGACGAAGAAAAAACTTACGCGGTTATGTTTCTCTACGGATATTATCTGCCGACGTTTTATTATCGCAACAAGAAATGGATCAGGGATTTGATTCCGAAAATATTTCCGGAGGATTCAGAAAAACGCGACCTATATATTGCCGCTTGGGAGGGATACATTGCAACAAATATATACGGAGAGATGTTTTCAGACTTCAAATTTTTGTATGAACGAGCCATGGGATTAAATCTCGATGATTATACGAAAAGGCAGTATTTTAGGGATCTCGATGAAGGACTGGCAACTCATCTCGCGCTGGCGTATGTTCATTTCCCGGATTTCAATATTGACTCGGGATTATTCAAGCTGTTCTGGAGCGCGGAAAATGTCAAAAGACACAAGGAATTTGTTTCTTTCGTCGGCCGCCACGCTATTTCCCGTGAAAATGCCGCCGGATTTATTTCAGAAAATAAGATTGATATAAAGAAAATGAAAGATTTGTGGAATTGGGTGTTAGAAAATATAAAAGACGAAGAAGTGTTTTCTGGCTTTGGTTTTTGGGTGGATAAAGAACAAAATGTTTTTGAAGACTCGAAATGGCTCGCGAATAATTTCGCCCGGACACTGGAAAAAAGCAAGGGTGAGATAAATTGGGATTACGGGCTGATAAAGTCTTTGCCAACTTTGGCTGAGCAAGCACCGGAAGAAACCTTGAGAATATTGAAATCGTATTTATTGGATCATTTTCTAAGCAAACCGGATTCATTCCACGGATCAGTTTTTATTGACGATTTTGTGAGCGCTTTTGAAATTTTATACAGAAATATTGCTACCAAGTCCGCAACCTATAATCTTATCAATGAATTAATTCTCAAAGGAAGTAGCAGATTCTGGAAACTCAAGGAGGTTTTGGGCAATAATAAAAATTAAGAATTATCTCAAGTATAATCAAAAAACAGCGCTTTCGGCGCTGTTTTTTGATGACTTCTTGCCTTTCGCTCCACGCAAGGCTTAGAAGGTTTTCGAGGTCTTTCGGTCTCTCGATAAAAAGTATTAGCTGCTCCGAGGGTGGGATTCGAACCCACGACCAAGGGATTAACAGTCCCCTGCGCTGCCGCTGCGCCACCTCGGAATATCAAAACGCTCCTGCATTATATGCCAAAAAAGAAGACTTCGTCAACAAACGAAGCAGGAAATATGCGTATTGCCCGCCTTCTCCTGCTATTTCCTGTATATCCGCAAGCTGTTCGCCACCACTGACACGGAGCTCGCAGCCATGGCGGCGGCGGCGATGATTGGATTCAAAAAACCGGCGGCCGCGAGAGGAATAGCAACAATATTATATCCGAACGCCCAAAAAAGATTTTGGCGGATTGTTTTGAAAGTGAGTCGCGAAACCAAGACCCCCTCGACGACCTTTTCGAGATTGTTTTGGACAAGAATGATTTGCCCCGCTTCTTTGGCAATATCCTGCGCGTTTCCCATCGCGATCCCAAGATCCGCTTGCACGAGGCTTGGCGCATCGTTGATCCCGTCTCCGACAAATATGATTTTCTCCCCTTCTTCCTGAAGTTTTTTTATTTCCGCTGCTTTCTCTGAAGGCAAAACTTCCGCCAAAACTTTTTCAATACCCAATTTCTTCGCCACTGCTTCGGCGGTTTTTTTGTTGTCGCCGGATATTATTGCAATTTTCAGTCCCATTTTTTCGAGTTCGTTTATAACTTCTTTGGACTCTTCCCGAATTTCATCAGCAACGATTATCGCACCGACAATATTTTCACCATGCACAACGAAAAGTCGCGTACCAACGCTCAACTTCTCATCGTTCAATATCTCATCCGCCCATTTTGTGCCCAAATTGTTTTCTTCGAGCAGCTTTTTGTTCCCGAGAAACAATTTAGTTTTGTGCTCAACGCATTTTCCGGCCATCCCTTTCCCTCTGATTTCTTTTATATCCTCCACTCCGGCGAGCGCGATATTGTTTTTCTCCGCAAAATTCGCAATTGCTTTCGACAACGGATGTTCGGAATTTTTCGCGAGGCTCGCCGCTATTTTGAGGATCCTGTTTTCGTCGAAATTATGAACTGGATTCCCAATTATTTTTTGCACTTCCGGTTTTCCTTTCGTGAGTGTTCCCGTCTTGTCGAAAACAACCATGGAAATATCTTTGGCCCGTTCAAAGCTCTCTCCGTTTTTGAAAAGGATCCCGCTTTTGGCGCCTCTTCCCGTCCCAACCATGATGGCCGCCGGAGTCGCAAGCCCGAGCGCGCAAGGGCAGGCAATGACCAAAACCGCAACAGCATCGACGAGCGCTATCGTGAAGTTTTGCGTCGCGAAATACCATCCCAGAAAAGTGAGGATCGCCAAGGCGAGAACGATCGGCACAAAAATTCCGGAAATTTTGTCCGCCAATTTCTGGATGGGAGCTTTGGATCCCTGTGCTTCCTCGACTGTCTTGATGATTTGCGCCAAAACGGTTCCTTCCCCAACCTGCATTACTTTTATTTTAAGCACTCCATCCTGATTGACTGTCGCGCCGAAAACCGAGGAATATTTTTTCTTTTCAACTGGAAGCGATTCTCCTGTGAGCATGGACTCATCGACATTCGACTCGCCTTCAAGCACAACTCCGTCAAGCGGAATTTTTTCTCCCGGCCGGACGATCAATTCATCTCCAACTTTGATTTCATATATATTTATCTCCTCTTCACGACCATCTTTGATCACTCGCGCTTTTCGCGCGCCGAGCTCCAAAAGTTTGCGCATCGCCGCCCCAGCTTGCCCCGTGCTCCTGGCTTCAAAATATTTTCCAAGAAGGATCAGTGTTGTGATAATCGCCGCTGTTTCAAAAAAGGTATCTTTTCCTGAAAACATCGCCCACAAGCTATAGAAATAGGCAACCAGTGTTCCCATGGAGATCAAAGTGTCCATATTCGCCCGAAATTTTTTGGCTTGTAGCCAGGCCATCCGATGAAAACGCCAGCCGAAGAGAAAAACTACTATGGTTGTCAACGCAAGATCAGTCCATATAGCAAAATCAATTCCCGCCACAAAAACCCCAAACCTTATCTTTTTAAACATATCGAAGACGAGCGGCACACTCAAAATCGCTGAACCAAAAAACGCCCACCAAATTTTTTTGATATTATCTCCGCTGTGTTTGTGTTCTTCATGTTCCACTATTTTCGACTCATCTACATCATAGCCATTATCTTTTATTATCTTCTTCACATCTCCCTCACTCAAAACATCTGCATCGTATTCAATATAGGCTTTCTTGGCCGCAAAATTCACCGACGCGCTCAAAATGCCTTTTGCGCGCAAAAGTTCTTTTTCGTTTGAGACGGCGCAACTGGCGCAAGTCATTCCCGTGATTTTCAAAATTATTTTTTTCGTTCTCATAGTTTTTATTCTACAATAAATTTCCCTCGCACCATTCCCATCCCGCAAGAAAAGTTGGTAACACTTTTGCCGCGCGGCGTGAACTGAATGATGTTTTCTCCGGCTTTCAAATTTTTTGAAATATTGTGAGACGGCACAATGATCGTGCTGGTGCAGCCCGTCACATTCACGCCATTGATGATCCATTTCACCGGAATATTTTGCTTCACTGTGAAAACGCTTGGCTCGAATCCACTGGCCGTAACGTTCATTGTGACAACTTGCTCCGACAATTGCGGAGCCGGCTGATTTTGAACTTCAACTTCTTGATTGTTTTTTGAGCTGACAACGTTCGTCTTCACTCCCTTGAGAGCCAAGCCGGAATTGAATGTATAGACGGCAAAAAATATGATCAAAACTCCCGCCACTTTTTGAAATACGGCAAACCCCCTGTTTTTCGTCCACGAAGCCGTGATGCCGACCGCGAGCAATACTGGCGCGGTGCCCAATGCAAAAAGAAACAAGCTTAGGCCACCGACCAAAAAACTTCCCGAAGCGAGCGCGAAGAGTTGCATGCTCTGGGTGAAACCGCAGGGAAGAAAAAAAGTGATCCCTCCAAGAAAAAATGGCGCCGCCTTGTGTTCCGAATCTTCAAGCCTTCCCCATGCGCGCAGCAAAAATTTCGGAGTCTTGATCTCAAGCGTCGAAATTGATGACACAAACCCGAGAATACTGAGTCCTAGCCACGCCATCACGACCGCGATTACGATGGTGTATATGGAAACAAAATTTCCGGAAATGTTGAGCTCGCCACCAATCGCCCCGAGCAAACCGCCCAGAGCGAAGAATGTTCCAAGACGTCCAATGTGGAAAAATAAATTCGGCCGTACAGCGCTTTCAAAAAAACGCGCAGCGTCCGCCGATGAGGCGGATTTCTCACTTTGATATTTTTCCGAAAAAGCAATAACGATCGCCCCGACCACCGCAAGGCAAGACGAGACAGACGCAACAAGGCCGACAAGAAAAGCGACGCTATACGATATTGATGTGCTCCCGACATTTATTCCGCCAAGAAAACCAGCGCTTTGAAATAATCTGTATAGAAATAAGATGACGAGAATGATCAACCCTGCCTTCAGCCAGTCTTTTGAGTTGTTTTTTGCTTTATTCATACAGAATTGCAACTGTATTACAATTATACGCTTTTTTCTGATATAATAATTCTAAGCAAGTCATAAACACAAAAACGAAGGGAGGTGACCTATGGATCCAACATACAATTATAACTATCAAGGCAATGTCGCGCCGGAAGCCGCTGCGGGCATGTTCGCACTCGGAGCAGGCATGTTTCTGTTCGTGATGATTTTCGTGATCATCATCTATGTCATCATTGCTCTCTCGCTGATGAAAATTGCCAAACGCACGAACACCCCCAACGCCTGGTTCGCCTGGATACCCCTCCTGAACTTGATTTTGATGCTTCAGATCGCCAAGCGCCCGATGTGGTGGCTCATATTTTTTCTTGTGCCGTTCATCAATATCGTGGGAATCGTTTTGCAGTTCGTCATTTGGGTTGATATCGCCAAGCTCCTCGGAAAGGAAGCCTGGGTGGGAATTCTGGCCGGACTCATTCCGATCATCTTTGTTCCCTATCTCGCCTTCTCCGGAAGCGACAATCAGCCCGTCGTCGCGTAGACTATTTCAAAAGTATACAATGCAACCCCGCCCTTCGCGAAGGGCGGGGTTTGTTATAATAAAAAACAACAAAATTATTTCTCAATTATTTCCACTGATTTGATCTTTACGGGATTGACCGGTTTTGATTTTTCACCCTTTCCATTGTCGACCGTTTCGGCGCTGGCGATCTTGTCCACGACTTCCATACCACTCGAAACATGTCCGAAGATCACATATTTGTTGGGAAGATCATAATCCTGGTGGATAATGAAAAACTGGCTGCCGTTCGAATTGGGGCCGGAGTTGGCCATCGCCACCGTTCCGCGCGTATATTTCCCTTCCAGCTTTTCGTCTTCAAATTTGTACCCCGGCCCGCCGCTCCCGTCGCCCTTGGGGTCGCCGCCCTGGATCATGAAATCTTTCATAACGCGGTGAAAAACAAGTCCGTTGTAAAAATTTTCTCTCGCGAGCGCGACAAAATTGTTCACAGTGATTGGCGCCTTTTTCATACTGAAATCGATAGTGATGTCTCCCTCGCCGGTTTTGACAACAGCTGAATATTTTTTAGTTTGGTCTATTTGCATCGCCGGCCTGTCTCGACTCGGCTCATCCGAGGCGGAAGGCTGTTTTGTTTCGCCTTGATCGGCTTGGCCTTGTGTTTGCGAACCTTGTTCTTCCGCGGAGGAACTGCCTTGAGGGACACTCACTGAAAGACGGTGCGCGGCGGGAGAAGTGTCCATCTGCCGCTCTTGATAATTTCGAATGTCATACTGCTCGGCGCTTCGAAGCATCTGCTGCTGCGGTTTGTTGTCATAACAGCCTGAAAGAAACAGAGTCAGCGACAAGACAAACAAGCAGGATATGGTGTTTTTTGCGTTTTTTCTCATAATGATTGCGATATTTCAGTTCTTGGTTTGCCATCCCTCCCGTTTTTATAAGTATAGCACACTGTTTTTTATTGAAAAAATATACTACTATATCCAGTAGTAATCCATGCAAACTATGAAAAAATACATTGCCGCAGCCATTATTGTTGTTTTCGCGTTTTTCGCGTTTCAGATCTTTGCCCAATCACCCGATTCGGGAGCTCTTTTTTCTTTCCGCGGAGTGCTTTTCGGCATATTGAAAGAAGCGGAAAATATCGTTGCGCAGGTTGCCAGTCCCTTTGCCGGATCGAAAACGGCGCCGGCCGCAGAGCAAACAACAAGTGAAAATAGTTTTTCTTTTGCCATCATCGGCGACACGCAAAAATTCACCGCCGGAAATTCAAACGGCAATTTTCAAAAAGTGGCCAAACTCATCGCCGCAAAAAATACGAATCTAGTAATCGCGGTAGGCGATCTTGTTTCCACGAGCGACAACTACACGGAATACAGCCGAAAATTTTCCGAATGGAAAAAAATCATGTCTTCACTCCTTGCAAAAACCTACGCCGCAATGGGCAACCACGATAATATCGACCAAAAGGGAGAAGAAGCATGGCGAGACGTTTTTGCTTTCCCTACCAATGGCCCGGAAGGATATTTAGAAACTGCGTATTCTTTTGATTTCAAAAACTCGCATTTCATTTTTCTCAATAGCGACAGAGAAAAAGAACATCTTGTGAACGGCGACCAGCGTGTTTGGCTTGAAAAAGATCTCACGGCCAACAAGAAAGAAAATACTTTTGTTTTTTTCCATGAACCGGCTTACCCAGTGAGTTCCAAGATCACGGAAAGCCTCGACAAAGAACCCGGCGAGCGCGACGCCCTTTGG
>JBAZUC010000008.1:2614-17947 GCA_041661585.1 Parcubacteria group bacterium | reverse complement strand
TAGCTGAGGAATTCAAAAAAGATGGCCACGGAAAAATTTTGGTATCGATAGACTGGTATAAGGAGGAAGAATTCTTTACCAAAGAAACCCCGAAACTTTCTTGGGCATTGACGAGCAAAGAAGTGATCCCTGATTCTACTAGCAAAAATTATCTGCAGCAAACAGAAAATATCATTGATTACATCAAGGAAAAGGTTTTCAAGGGAGGAGCTCTTCCAAAGGAATATCAGGATGCAATCAAGGAATTTGCCGAGCAAAAAGAAAAAATTTCTAAACTCATGAAAGACGATTGGCAGGAAGCGACAAAAATATTAGAAGAATTGCGGATTACCAAACTTACGAGAAAATCACCATCCGAATCAGTATATGATTTCTTGGCCTATTTCAAGAATAATAAAGAAAGATTACTGGAAAACATGTATACCTGGACATCACGCCGTGCTTCGGATGGCGGGCTCGTGGATGTCGGCCGCTTCGATGCGGGCGGTGCGGGCGTCAATAGCGGCACGCCCGGCGGTTCCAATGGCGATCTCGGCGTTGCTTTTTCCCGCAGTCTTTGATAATTTGAAATTTGATTTTTGAATATTTGAAAAGAATTTTTGCGAAGCAAAAATTTAGTGAGATAATTTGATTTTTGACAACGGGGCTAATGCAGGCGCGTTCACGGATTCGTCTCGCCCCAAGATAAAAAGACTGCTTATACTCTCCCAGAACGGATAGCATTCGGCGAGTCCGTCACGTTTTCATACAAACAAAACCTGCTTTCCTCGAGAAAGTACGAATTGTTGTTGCCTAGGACGGAAGAGTATAAAAAGGGACGCCGTGCTTCGGATGGCAAGCTCGTGAATGTCGGCAACTTCGATGCGGACGGTGCGAACGTCAATAGAAACACGCCCGACAATTCCAATGGCAATCTCGGCGTTGCTTTTTCCCGAAGTCTTTGCCCCGCTCTAAACGGCGGGGTTTTCATTTTTAGGTTTCAAACTTTTGATCCATCCTCCCAGCATTCTTCCTAATTCTTCCAATGCTGACGACATTATCAGATAATCTTTGGCTTCAACGGCACGGGCATCATTGATTATGCGAATGAATGTCTGCAAGATTTTGAGCCTGATATCTATGTCATAAAGGTAGGGAAGTTTTTCATCATCCTTTTTCGAATTTGCCACGAATAATGATTCTAAAAGATCAAGTGTTAAATTCTCACATTTTTGTCCCAGAGCGAAGCGGTCTTTTTTGGGAAATATTTGCGTGTAAGAGTATAGAAGCAAGTAGAATTTGTAAGTTTTGTATATGATGGGTGGATTATTATGATACATAAAAATGATGTTAAAAATAAAAAGATTCTTTTTGACGAGGTAACTTCTTTGGAGGGTTTGTTTTCAGCTTGGGACGGATTCAAGTGTGGAAAGGAAGGCAGGCTGGATGTTCAAAAGTTCTTTCTTAATTTGGAAAGAAATATTTTTGATCTCTACGAAAAGGTGAAAAGCGGAACTTACCAACATTCAGCTTATACATCCTTTTTGGTTTGTGATCCGAAACTTCGCAATATCAACAAGGCCGAGGTTGTTGACAGAGTCATGCATCATTCGATAGTGAAGCATATTGAGCCGCTGTTCGAAAAGAGCTTTATTTTTGACTCATACTCATCGAGAATCGGAAAAGGAACTCATAGGGGAGTGGAAAGACTGAAAAGTTTTTGTCTGAAATTAACAAAGAACAAAACTAGGACTGCATGGGCTTTGAAATGCGATATCAGAAAGTTTTTTGATTCCGTGGATCATGGTATCCTGATATCCATACTTCGAGATAGGATCAGAGACGAGAAACTGATGGAAATCATCGAAAAAATAATCCGCAGTTACGAAACCAAGCCAGGAAAGGGAATTCCTCTCGGTAATTTAACCAGTCAGATTTTCTCCAATATCTATCTCGACAGGCTCGACCAGTTTATGAAAAGGAATTTGAGAACCAAGCATTATTTGCGGTATGCCGATGACTTCATCATCCTGGATGTCGAAAAGAAACGATTGGAAGAATTGGTGCCAGTGTTGAATGATTTTCTGGAACAGGATCTGAAATTGCAATTGCATCCAAATAAACTGATAATAAGAAAAATTCATAGAGGAATAGATTTTTTGGGTTATATAGCATATCCGACGCATCTAATACTCCGAACAAAAACGAAGCGAAGAATGCTGAGAAAAATAGCGGACAAGAAAAGAGAATTGGACGCGGGAATCATCAGCGCTGAAACTTTTGACAATACCCTTCAATCCTATTTGGGCATGCTGACTCATTGCAGGGGTGAGGGAATCAGGGATGAAGTCGACAGAATCACTGATGACTGGTGTTACCTCAATTTTATCGTAGAATCTTAGTAAAAAATACAAAGCCTTCCGGCTGGAGATGACCCTTTTGAATCACCCATACATACATCTTTGGCGCACAACTAATTACTGAGAATACAAAAAACGGTCATCCTGACCGGTTGACAGAACTTTTCGGAACTGCCCGATGATTCTTTGGAATCATCGACTTACATAAAATAAGCACCGGCCATAAGACCGTTTATATCACGTGAGTTTTTTTATTGGGCCATGCCTGCGTTAAAACGCAGGTTTAGGCTATTTTGTTAATTATACTATAATCTATTTATCGCGATAAATCAACCTAAAAGAGTTGATTTTTTGCTTTTTACCGATAATTATTAAAAAAACTCTTATGTCAATATTTTTCAAACGAAAAACGATAACAATGAGCGAAGCCGGAAAATTGTATTTGGACTATTGCGAAATTGAGATGGAGATGTGTCAGTCTTCCATCCATAAATATGGCAGATCAATAAAATGGACGATAGACATAATCGGCGACTTGCAGGTGGACAAAATAAGCATGGATCACATCATCGCTCTCAAAAAGGAATACAACAGACGGGAACTGAAACAAACTACCAAAGCCCATAATTTTTCCGTAATCAGAAATCTGATGAGATTTTGCAGGGGTGAATTGCGCCTTGATGTCATGGATGCGGAAATGATCCGGCGGCCGAAAGTGCCGAAAAGGACGGTTGAATATCTGACCGAAGAAGAGCTGAAGCATTTCTTTGATTCTGTCGGAAAGCGCAGCATGCGAGATATCAGATTCAGAGCGTTCCTCTCCGTTCTCATATCTACGGGATGCCGAATCAGCGAAGCGTTGGACTTGAAAGTCCGTGATATCAAATGGAGAAAACGAGAGGCTTCAATCATAGGAAAGGGTGATAAACAACGGAAACTATACTTCACGAAATCGACGCTTGGCTGCATTCGCGATTATTTGGACGGGAGGGGATATGAGGGCGAATTCATTTTTGTCGCCGAGAATAAAACGAACCAGTGGGACAGAAATGACGCTCAGAGAAATTTCAGAAATTATCGCAGAAAATCAGGTCCGGATAAGACTTTCTCGGCTCATACAATCCGCCACAGTTTTGCGACCATGCTGCTTAAAAAAGGCGTGGGCTTGGGCCATATTCAGGCCCTGTTGGGACATTCCGACATCCAGACCACCTGCAAGCACTACCTTGGCATATTGAGCGAGGAAGAAGCAAAATTGGCGCATAAGAAAGGCATGAATACGGTCTCATGGTTATGATGCAAAACTGATTGTCATTGAGCACATTTTTTGTTATAATTAAACAAGAAGTTTGATAAATTTTTTATTTCTATGAACAATAAAGAACTTGATTTTTTGATCCAAGAAGGCGAGGGGTTTAACCTCGAATTCAAGGAAAGCTATAATTCCAATTTGGCTCGTGAAATTTGTGCCATGGCCAATGCCAATGGGGGCAAGGTTTTGATTGGTGTTACTGACAACGGGAAAATAAAACCGGTCACTTTGAACAATCGGATGAAGTCGGAAATTCAAGACTTGGTCAGAAAGTTCGATCCGATTTTTTCGGTTGATATAAGCGAATTTGAAGGCGTGGTGATTATCGATGTGCCAGAAGGCAAAAAGAAACCCTATTCAACCGGAGGAAAATTTTATATGCGCCAAGGCGCCAACAGTCAGCAGCTTTCAAGAGACGAAATCAGGGATCTTTTTATGGATGAGGGATTGATTCGTTTTGATGAAAAATTGAATAAAAAATTTGATTTGGCAAAAGATTTCAATGACGATGCTTACGGGAATTTTTTGAAAAAAATAGGCATAGAGACCAAACTAAGCCGGGATGAGGTTTTGCGAAACTTGGAATTATTGGGAGATAATAAACTGAAAAACGCAGGAGTGCTGATGTTCTGCAACAAAGCCTCGCGGTTTATCAGCAGCGCCACGATCACTTGCGCTTTGTTTCTCGGTAAATCAAAAACAAAGGTAATCGACAGCAAAGAATTTGACGCGGATTTGTATGCGAACTACCAAGAAGCCTTCAATTATCTGCAGTCAAAATTAAATACGGAGTATATTATTAAGGGTGGCGGTCCGAGAAAAGAAGTCTTGGAATTGCCCGCAGAAGCTTTGAGAGAAGCGCTCTTGAATGCGATAGCTCACAGGGATTATTTTTCCATCGGAAATATCCAGATCAGTATTTTTTCTGACAGGATAGAAATTGATAATCCGGGGAGCTTGATTGGCAACATAAAAGTTGAAGATTTGTACAAGAAAAGTTTTCCTAGAAATACTTTGTTGTTCGGACTGATGCAAAGAATGGAATTGGTGGAGAAGATTGGATCAGGACTTATGAGAATGAGCGAGATGATGGATGAATATTTTTTACCTCATCCAAAGCTGGATGTCAGTGATGTCCGCTTCAGCATTACTTTTGAAAGACCGGACTTGCAGAAAATGAGCATTGAACAAAGAATGGAAAAATATAAAGAGGGGGTAGAAAAGGGAGTAGAACGGGGGGTAGAAAAGGGAGTAGGAAAATTGAGGGAAAATCAGAAAATCATTGTTGATTTGATTGAAAAAAATAGAAACATCTCCAAGGAAGAGATGATGAAGACGGGCAAGCTTTCGAAAAAAACAGTCGAGTATAATATCAAAGTTCTAAAAGATAAGGGAATCATAAAAAGAATCGGACCGGACAAGGGTGGATTCTGGGAAGTTGTGAATCAATAAAACTTTTTAACAAAAAACAAAACGGGGGATTAATCCCCGTTTTGTTTTTGCCGGACTGAAGAAAAATATCCTAATATAGAATACGGATTTCATCGAATCCCACTTTTGTTGAGCTTCCTTCGCAAGTCGCGTCGGAAAGCCAAGTGTTCCGGATGTCGTAATAGGTTCCGACCAAGATCCAAGCATCATAGTATGCGTTCTGATTTATCGTCCAGGTATGCGTGCTGGCACCATTATATGTCATGGTGTATGGAGCTCTGGTGGTTGTTGCATCGACGCCAGGAACGAAGGCTTTTTCTGTTCCATTTTGAGCCGAATCAATGTTGTTCCATTGAGCCTGGTTGCTCGGAAAACAGCCGTTGTTATAAGTCCACCTCATACTGTTTGGGCTACAGCTTCCGCTGATATGTCCGCAATAGCCCGCATTTGTTGTAGTGTGCCAGTACCCAGAAGGACCATATTCCGTATAGTAGGAACCGCTACTTGCGTAATTGTAGGTTCCAGAGAGTGCATGCGCCGATTTGACGCCTCCAGCTAGCAATGTGACCATTGCAATCATTGAGAAAAGCATTGCTCGCTTGGATGTTTTTAAGATTCTCATATTTTTGTTTTGAGATTAATAATTAAAGTCCAAGGGAATTCGTGTAACTTAGCAAGCTTCCTCCACGAGAAAATCCGACCTGGATAAACGGATGCATATCCTCGATCTCTCGCGATGTATCTTCCCAGCGGAAGAAATAGTTCACTCCTTCTTTGTCGCCAATCTTGGGCGTTAAGCCTTCCAGTTTTACAGCTGATGCATTTTTAGCAATAAACTGTCGAGCCATTGTTTCTAGCTCTGCTTTTGAATAACGAGGGGTAGTGTCAAATTCTTTTGACTTCTCCTCAATATTAAGCGGGCGAGGTCCAAATTGTATAATATTGTTGTTTCGCGTGTCCACCTCGTATTGATCAAAATCTGTAGTGTAAATTTCCGCTGAAACAGCTGCATTGTAGGATGATTTGCTGGTATTTTTATAATTAACAGCCAAGTCCTGCTTGTCCGCGAATTTCTTGATTTCAGAAACAGCTTGTTGTCGTTCGCTTTCCGGTCTAGCAACTAAGGCATCAATTTGCGCCTGCGTTTCGTCATGCAACTTTTTCATTTTCTTTGCGGATTCTCCTGCAAATACTTTGCCTTGTGGAGTGTCAATAAGTTGTCCGGATTCCTGCTCGTGTTGCGACACTGTTTTCAATTTATCCAATAATGATTGGATTTTATCCTGCATGCTTTGGCCGCTCTCGTTGGAGGCGAAAGCACTGGTCACACCCATTCCCAAAACTAGAGTGAGAGCACTGACTCCCGCCAACTTCAGGATCTTCTTTTTTGTGTATTGTGTTTTCATAAGCAATACTTTAATTAATTATGCGACTTGCACATTTTTCCATTCGAGAAATTCAGACGCCAATATCAGTTTATTTTTTAGTCGCTTTGTTTTGAAGCGGCTCTGATTTTTAAACCTGCTTGCCGGATTTTGATGAGCTCGATCAAATCGCGGACTGTTGCAGGCTGGCATCCAAATAGCCGTATGGATCAAACGCGCAAATCTTGAATTAGTGACTTCAGTATAAAATAATGCCGGTAAAGTTTCTGTAAAGACGCCGTGCAGTTTTGGTTAATTTTTTGAACCGCTTGGCGATGGGCACCACTTCTCCGAAGTGTCCGGATGTTAGGATAGTTGAAAGGTAAAGTCAAGTAAGAAAAATGGAATTACCGGAAGGATACTTTCAATTAGATATTTGGCATATTAGAGCCATAAAATCACAGTAATTTTTTGCAAGCATTTAGTTATCCACTGCACGCAAGTGTCAGAAACAGCATTATATTCACTTTGACTGAAACGGTCATTTATGAGAAACTTGATATATGACTAAGAAAAAAATCGGTATAATTCTGGGAATGGGCATAATTTTTGTTGTGATCTTGTTTGTGGCGCAACGTTTATTTTTCGCTGCACCCCAAGTGCAGGAAAAAAATGAAGTTTTTACAGTAGGGTTAAAACAAGATGAATCACAAATTTTGGATAAACTAAAAAGCCAAGGGTTCATAAAAAGTAAGCTTGCATTTAATATCGCGCTGTCTCTTCGACGAAATAACAATGGGATACAGCCGGGTGGGTATAATGTATCTAAAAATCTGAATGTTTGGCAACTTGTGGAAAAATTAACCGCCAGTCCGGATATGAAATGGGTGGTAATCCCGGAAGGATGGAGAAAAGAACAGATTGGTGAAAAACTGGCAGCTACATTTGGCTGGAGTAATGAAGAGCTTGATAAATGGAATACGGAATACACCAAAATGAGAATAGATTATATTGAAGGAACATATTTCCCCGATACTTATCTCATACCAATTGATGAGGGCGGATTCAAAATCGCTGAGCGAATGACAAGAAATTTTGATGAAAAATTCGCTCCTTATATTGGCCAGTTTGCTGAGCAAAATATTGTTTGGACGACGGGGATCAAGCTCGCGTCAATCATTCAAAGGGAAGCGGCTGGGAATGACGATATGCCTCTCATTGCTGGAATAATTTGGAACAGACTTAATGACGGAATGAATTTGGAAATAGACGCGACTGTTCAATATGCCAGAGGAAAAACTGATGCTGGCTGGTGGGCGCCGATCAAAGCTGAAGATATAAAAAATATTAATTCTTCATATAATACGTATAAAAATAAAGGACTACCTCCTCATCCGATCGACAACCCAGGTCTTGCGGCGATTGAAGCAGTTTTGCATCCTGCCCAAACGGATTGTTTGTATTATCTTCACGACAGCAATCGGCAAATCCATTGCGCGAAAACCTTTGAAGAACACCAGTCCAACATTGATGAATATCTAAAAAATTAAGCTTTGCACATTGGATAACCTTGATGTCAAAAATGGACAGTAACTCAAAATGAAATCACGGACTCTATATAAAAAATCTTGAGCTTTAATATGAACGAAGAACAAATCAAAAATTTATCCGATGATCTGAATACTGCTAATATCAACAATCTTTTGCAATATAGACAATCAGATGTCATTTCGAAAGTCGAAATTTTGGCGGCTCCGAACTCCTGCGAGAATTGCAAAAGTCAGCAAGGTAAAATATACACAGTGGAAGAGGCGATAAAAACACGGCCTTTGCCATGCAAAGATTGCAATCATGAAGCAGGTTATTGTAGGTGCACTTATTTGCCGGTTATTGAATAGGAGTTTTCTAAATAATGACCATGATTAGACTCATGCTATTGACAGATTTATCCGATTTGTTAAAATAAAAATACAGAAAGCAACTTGCCTGACGGCGTCCGAGATTATCGGACTAAACGAGACGGGGCTACGACTTCTGTTATCAATGACCTTTTTAATGGTCGCATTTTGATAACAAGGAGTGGTAGTCTCGTTTTTTTGTTTGGTCAGCGGACGCCAAGAAAAAGTACCGTATCCTTTTATGGCTTTGGCCTTGCATTGATGCGATATGTACACGACTTGAAAATAACTAGGCCGAGCTCTTAAAAGGGTTCGGCTTATTTTATTTTTATTATGGCGGTATCAAATGAACAAATAAAAGATGGAGTTTCAGGCAATGAAACATATTCTCCGTCCAGCGACGAATTGGCGCTCATTGAAAAATGGAAAAAGAGATTTAATCGGGCTGAAACATATTTGCGCCCGTATCGCGCAAAATGGCTTCGCATGTACAAGTTGTATCGCGCTTACCAGGAAAAAGTGAACTATGCCTATCAGACACGCCTTATGCCGCCGATTGCATTTCAGATCGTGGAGACAGTGGCCTCCCGCATGGTAACGGCGAAACGCAAGACCAGAATACTTCCGCGCGAGAAAAAAGATGTTGATTCGAAATCGATCCAGGCCTGGGATGACCTTGTCAATTATGATTTCGACATTATGAAGCTTCAGAAAAAGCTTCCGCGGTGGGTGAAATCGGCGATAACTTTCGGCAATGGCATCGCTATGGTGACTTGGCTTACCGACGAGAGTGTTGATCATGACGATCCATTTCTTGCGATTTGCGATCTGTGGGACATTTTGCCCGCTCCCGAAACTGAAGATTTGGAAGAAGATTGCCCTTGGCTCATCCGGCGCGTTCTTAAATCAAAGGAAAAGATTGAGCGTGAGGAAAAAGCTCGCGGTGAGAATGCTCTTTATAAAAATATAAATTTACTTCAGCCAAAGCAAATTGAGGATTGGAAACAAGAGCGCTATGACATCAATATAAAAAAGATGGGACAAATTCAGAGTGCTGGATCAGGCGCGCAAGGTGATTCGGTCATTAAAGTTTCAAGTGAAAAATATGAACGGGAAAAGCTGATTGAGGTATGGGAATGCTATGACTTCGAGGAAGGAAAACTAGTTACGATTGGCAATCGTGAAATTTTGATGCGTAATGACGAAAATCCCTATCAAGAAGTAAATCACGGCCGTATTTTTCTGAATCTTTATGATCATGAGGTGAACTGGGAACTGTGGGCTATCGGGCATATCGAACCGGTTGAGACGACTATTGTGGAAATTGCCGATCTCCGAAATCAGCGCATGGACGATGTTATTTTGATGCTTGATCCGGTCATTAAAATTCGCAAGGATTCCGGCATCTCAAAAAACGATATTATTTTCGCTCCCGGCGCAAAATGGGAGCTTCGCAAGATGGATGATGTGGTGGTGGAGCGATTGCCTGACATTTCTCTTATGGGAGTGAACGAAGAAAGGATGCTTCATGATGAGATTGAAAAGACGCTTGCCATTTCCGAATATGTCCAAGGCGTGCCGAAATCATCCACTGAATCGCTTGGCAAAGTGGCAATGCTCATCGGACAAAGCAATCTGCGTTTGAGTTCATTCGCTCAAAATCTTTCGGAAACACTCACTAGGCTGGCAAACATTCTGATTGAAATGAATCAGGAATTTATTGAAGAAGATAAGCTTTATCGCGTAGTCGGAGATGATGTAAGTTTCAAGGAATTTACATCATCGGATAAGGAAATAAAAGTGGATGCCGTCGTGGCGGTTGATCCGGTTGTGCCGCCGGATCAGCAAACGAGACTGAATCAAACACTGCTTCTCTATGATAAATTAGTGGCTCAGGACAAGCCGGATCCAAATAATATCGATGAATTGAAGCAATGGAAAAAACGCAAGCGAGTGATACAGGAAATGATTCTCGAGGAAATGGACAAGGACGCTTATCGGGCAATACTCCTCGGCGAAGAAAAGGAGGAGCCGGCACAAAATCAGACAGAAATAAAATCAGAAGAATCGCCCGTCGCAGCCGAAGTGGAGGCTTTGCCTGAAAAATCGCTGCCCATGCTACCGCAACCGCAGCCAAGTTTTATAAAAAAAGTATTGTCTCGCATTCCATTCATAGGATCAAAAATAAAATAAAAAATAAATTTATGGCGAAAACAAATTCCCTGACAAAGTCCGTTATGGTTACCGTATTGAGCAAAACGCTCAGCGGAAGTGATTGCATCGTGTCGCTGCAGGAAGACCAGGGGCGAGTGCATACAGTTTACCTTTCTCGTGAAGAGTCTTCCAAAATAGATTTGGGATACAAGCTCAAAATCACGCTTGAAAATATAGAATCAAAATCATAATTAATCTCATAAATATTCTTATGGAAACAAAACCAATAAAAGAAAAAGGAGTCATTGATGAAAACGCAGATGAAGGCGCGGATCAGGAGGTTGAAAAAAAGATCGGTCTCAAAAAGCAAAAATCCGATAATGCAAATGACGAAGATGAGGATGTGCAATGGAAAAAAATCGAAAGTATCGTGAGCGCCGCAAAAGAAATATATCAGTCCGGAAAATCAAGCTTCCATGATGTGGTCGAGAGCATGGCGGCAACCTTTCAGGATTTACTGGTTAATGAAGGAAATGGTGCGGGACTAGGCGGTCTTTATGGCGGTCCTCAGATGGATCTGCCAGCTGAGCCAGAGCCTAATTCTAAGGAAGAAACGCAATAAAATATTATGCAGACCAATGAAGAAAAATTCGAAACGGGATTGGCGGTATTGGAGATGATAAGAACTTCCGGTTGGAAGTGGCTGGAAGGGAGGATTCGCGAGGAACTGGCGATTGAATACGTGGAACTTCGAGGATTTGATATTGCCGGCAAAACAGACGGGGAAATTGCATCTGAGTATCTTCAGCACCGCGCCAATGCGAATGCTTATGAGAAAGTTCTCACAATGGTTGAATTCGCAGTTCGTGAAAAGGACGAAGCGGCAGACGAGATGAATAGAGAGTAGCGCTGTAGCCTGCAAAAAAAAGAATATTGGAACAAGGTCGATCCCAATTAATTAATAAAAAATATAAATTTAATAAAAGCGCTTTATGAATAAAGATAGAAAAAAGGAGCTTGATACGCTCCTCAACACAAATTTGGAAGAGGAAAAAGACGGCAAGGAAAATAAAGAGGAGATTGATGAGAAATCCAAAGATGATGAAATAAAAAAATCTGAAACAGAAACGAAAGAAAATAAAAATGAAGACGAGGAAGAAGACGGAAAAAAAGACGAAAAGGAAAAATCAAAAGAGGATGATGAGGAAGACGAATCTGACAAGGAAACAGAAGATCATGAAAATGAAGACGGCGATGATGAGGACAAAGAAGGCGAAGCACCTGATAAAAAAGATAAGTGGCACGGCAAAAGCCGTGAAGAAGTGATCCGGATGTATGAAGAGCTTGATGGCAAGCCGTTAACCAAAATAAAATCTCCCGATTTTGAAGATAAAAAAAGCAAAGATAAAGAGGATGAAAATTTGGGAGACGGCGTCAATGTGCCTTCGGATGAAGAGTTGTCCAAAATGACACCTAGGCAATTTGCCGAGTGGATGGTTGTGACCGTAAGAAATATGGTGAGCAACACTTATGATACGCGAAGTCAGATGCGGGATTCCGTTACCCAAGAAATAAGAGAGGCTCAGAAAGACCATCCACTTCTAAAAACCAGTCCGGAATACAGGGAATTGGTGCTGTCGCTGATTGATACCGCCTCTCAAAAAGGAACGGTCATATCATTGAAAGACGCATGCGCGAAGGTGGATGAATTTGCGGGAAAGGTTAAAGGGGAAACGAAAGTTACCGATACCGAGAAGATTCGACTAAAGAAAGCCAAAGCACAAGTTGAGAGAGGAGCGGGTGCTCCGACCTCGCCGGGCGAAGACAAGGGCGCGGAAGAACGCCGCCTCGAAGAAATCTTCGGAACAAGCGGGTCAAAAGGTCCCTTGGGAGGTTTGGGGGTCTAACCTCAAAACAGGTCGAATCCTCCTACTAATTAATTTAAAATAATACAAAAACATATGCCTTCAGCAAATGGAATAAGGGGAACAGCAAATCTTGGCGCCACACGCAAATATGACGTGGCTGATGTAATTTCGCTTCTTGATGTGGCTCGCTATCCGATGCTCGCCATTCTCACGAATGCGGGCAAGGATCCTGTGACAAAGCAAGGCGATGCACTTAAGAAAAAAGAAACGACAGATCCGGAATTCAAGTGGTTCGAGGATAAATTCGGAGCACGCGAGGATATAGTGGCAAGCAATCAAGGTGGAGCGACTTCACTGGCCGTGACCAATGGATCATACTTCAGTGTCGGTGACGTTTTGTTATGCGTGAAGTCAACTCAGGGCACAAGCAATCCGACGGGCGAAGTTATGCTTGTTACGGCCGTAAACACCAACACATTGACACTGGCGCGCCAAGTCGGAGACAGCGCATTGGGTGGAGGATTGCTTCAACAAAATGATATTATCTGGATCATTGGAAATGCCAACGAGGAAGGTGCGAGCATTCGGGAAATAAAGGCTACGGCCATCGCAGAAGCTCTTAATTATTGCCAAATTTTTCGAACTACTATCGGTATCACTGAAACCGCGCGCAATACTACGGGATGGACAAAGGAAAGTGATTTCGATTATCAAACCCGAAAAAAGGGTATTGAGCATTTAGTCGATGTGGAGCGTGCTTTCATGTTCGGTAAGAAAGAACTTATTATGAGCGGTGTTCATCCGAAACGGTTCACTGGCGGAATTTTTCAAAGAATTTCTCAGGTAGTATCGAATGTGACGACACGCGATGATTTCAACGGATATCTCAGGACTTTGTTCGCACATGGAAATTCTGAAAAATACCTTCTCGCTTCCGGATATGTCGTAGATAAGATCGGCAGTTTCGCGCACGATAAACTTCAAATTCTGCAGGGAGAGAAAACCTTCGGGCTCAGTATCATCAAATACTTTTCTCCGCATGGAACGCTCAATATTATTAAGCATGATCTGCTTTCTGGGGATTTGTACGGCAAAAGCGCAGTGGGATTGGATATGGAAGCTTTGACATACAGATATCTTTCAAATCGTGATACGAAACTTCTCACAAACAGACAGGCGCCTGGTGAAGATTCCAACATCAATGAGTATTTGACGGAATGCGGACTTCAACTTGAGCAACCGGAGCGACATGCAGTTGTTAAGTTTGCCTAAGAGTTTTTCGATAATCCTTCAAGTTTCGGTCGGGCGGGCATGCTTTCCAAACCCGCCTGACCGAATGGAAAGCCCTTGAGGGTTTTCGCGGGATATAAGGTCGACCCGCGATTAATTAATAGAAAAAAATAGCAACTAATTTGTATGGCAAAGACAAAAACATCAGTGCCCGAAAAATCAAAAACAACGGCCAAGCGTTTTGCAACGCGTTATGGCCAGCACTATAGCATTGTGATGCTTCCCACTGTGACAGAAGTTATCAATGGAATCGCAATAACGCGTCCAGGAAAAACAATTGAATTCAAAAACGGCATTTATGAAACCAAAGATCCGCAGGAACAGGAATTTCTGGAAAATTCTTCGTTCGCCGGCATCGATTATCAGGAGGTTACGAAGGAAGTAACTTCAGCTCTCGTCACAAAATCGCTTGCCGAGCGAGAATCCGAGTTGAAAGCCAAGGAAGAAGATTTAAAACGTCGGGAAATGGAAATTAAAGGCAGGGAAGAAGGATCGGAATCATCAGCGGGAACGGAAGCAAGAACAAAAGAAAAGTCAAAAAGCAAGCAGGCTAAATTTTAGCGAATCGATCACGATTGAACGATCATGATTAATTAAAAACACAATGCTATGGCAGTAGAAAGCAAATCAAAATTTTCCGTAAACGAAGCGACAGTGGCTGCTGCGGGCACTGCCGTGCAACTTCCGGATATTTCTGTCGGCGAGGCTTGCGAGCTCATTGTCAAAGCTAAGCGCACCAACAGCGGCATTATCAAGGTCGGCGAGTCGGAAGTGCAAGCCCAAGCCGGAAAGTTCACTCTGGAGCCGGGCGAAGCGGTGAAGCTCCGAATCAGCAACGCGGACAAAGTATATATAGACGCGGAAATAAGTGGCGATAAAGTCGAAATCATCGTCGAACAATAATATTTATGGCTGAATTCATCCCACAAAAAGGAGACTTCTCTTTTCTGCGAATAAGAAAGACTGGCAGATATTTCGGGTCGTTTCTTACGGGCGGTACGGTTGCTACGCAAGCGTTATCTTCAGCGAACTCTCTTCGCGCGTTTCCGTTTTTCGTTCCGAGAACAATGAAGTTCGATCGAATTGCAATTCGCGTGACTACTGCGGGCACTGGCACTACGCCACGTGTTCGTCTTGGTATTTATGAAGACAAGGGAGACGGAAGTGTTTATCCGGGCGCACTCGCGCTTGATGCGGGCGAAGTTGATGTGAACACGACCGGGCTCAAGGAAAAAGCAATAAATATAGTTTTGAAAGGCGGGAAGCTGTACTGGCTCACTTTGATAGGTCAAGACACGGCATCGTTAGCTGTCGCCGCAATTCCGGCAGCGGATGCCTTCGCTTCATTCCTTGGATTAGATAACGGGCTGACAGGCACGCCTTATCTCGGCTATGCGATAACGCAAACTTATGGCGCATTGCCCTTGATTTTTCCGACGGGTAGTCCGACCGATTGGAGTCTGCCTGTTCCACTTATCGCTTTGCGTAAAGCATAGATATGCCAATGAATTACATCGGCAAAATTAACGCCCTGATTACTGAAACGATAGATGATGGACGAGAGCAAGACGCAACTTCATGGAATGGCATCGGCAATGCCGGTAATATTATCACGTTCGGAAACATGAGCGGTTCGTTATATCTCGGAGCATTTCGTTTTCGCAATATTGATATTCC
>JBAZUC010000008.1:1098-2604 GCA_041661585.1 Parcubacteria group bacterium | reverse complement strand
AGAAATGCCAAGATTGTTTTGGCTCGATTAAAAATTCGTCCCGCAGTTACCGATTCGGTGGATCCGGATGTAAAGCTGATTATTAAAGGAATGAAAGAATCGGACACGAAACCGTTTACGCAAACTTCCCGTCCAAGTCAACGAACAAGGACTGTAAATAGTGTATCGTGGCACATTATCAAAAAATGGGAAGTTCATGAATGGACACAAACGCCGAATCTCAAACTGATAATCGAAGAAATTGTGGCGCAGACCGGATGGAAGGCGGGCAATTCACTGGCACTGACGATTGAGGATAACGGATCTTCTTCCGATCAAGCCGCAACATGCTATGACAGCAGTAAGGGTAAGGGATACGAAGCGGAATTGGAAGTTCTGTTCACGACTAAGAATGTCAGCATTGGCACGATTGCAGGTACGGATCGTGACGGCGTGGAAACAGATCGCACCACTTGGCAATCAAATCCGACAGGCAATGTTATCACGCTTGGCAATGACGGCATCTCAATAAATGAAGGCGCTTTCATATTCAGCGCATTGAATATTCCGCGTTACGCAAATATTATCGGCGCCCATCTTCTTCTCACGCAAGCTGACCAAAACAATCGTTTTCCGAATCTTCTTATAAAGGGAATCGCAGAAGATAATGTGGCGCTATTTGCAAGTGACGGATCAAATCGACCGTCATTACGAATAAAAACGAAAGCACAAAAAGAATGGACGATTGGTGAAACGGTCGACGGCGTATTCGTAGGAATTCACTGGTCGGCCAATAGCGTATATGAATCGCCCGATTTGCGCGAAATAGTTCAGGAGATTGTCGATCGTGAAGGCTGGACCACATCGAATAATCTCGGTCTTGTTTTGGAAAATTTATCTTCATGGGGCGGGCAATATAAATTGCTTTGGGACTATGTAAAAAACAACGGGGAATTTGCAGCCAAACTGGTGGTTGTATGGGATACGCTTCGCACTTTTCGTTCGACGAAAAAAGATGTGCCTAAATATGATAAAGCCAATTATCCCGAATTCATCATTGTGCATCACACGGCAACGCCACGCGACTCAACTCGCTTCAGCACGATCAAAAATAATCACATAGGAATCGGTTGGGGAGATATCGCCTATCATCACTGGATTGCGGGAGCGATGGATGGATTAGGAGCGCATATTATTGGGCGTCCGGAAAACAAGATCGGTGCGCATGCCGACACCGAAAAAATGAATTACCGATCGATTGGTATCGCTGTGTGCGGTAATTTTCATCCGACGAGCGGTAATGAGCAACCCAGTTCCGAGCAACTGGCAACTCTGCAGGAGCTTCTCGATAAAATCAGAAAAGAACGCGGTATTCCAAAATGCCGGGTGCTCGGACATCGTGAAGTTCCCGATGCAACCGACTGCCCAGGCGATAATCTGATGGAATATTTAAATCAATATCGGGATACGGGCAAACTTATTCCTTAACGCATATGCAATTACAAGAATTTATACAAGATCTAAACG
>JBAZUC010000008.1:0-1088 GCA_041661585.1 Parcubacteria group bacterium | reverse complement strand
ACAACCGGATTTTGGAACGAGGCAGACAAAAAAAGATTGATCAATAAATCCATTGTGCGCGCATGTAATTTTGCCAAATGGAATTTTCTTAATCACCATTCGACTCAGCTGACCGAGAAAGATGTGGAAACATACTTTTTGCCTTTCGATTATAAACCGGGTGGAATGATGTTTCTTAAGGTTGACGGACAAGAGCATGCAAAAATGAGCATAGAGAATTATCAGAGCGGCAATCATTTGTGGGAAAGCGTTTTTTGTCTTTTGGGTGATCAATATCTGATCAAACCGACTCCCGTGGAAGATGGAAAAATCATCGATATTTATTATCGCCGGCGACTTATTCCGCTTGTGAACGATACCGATGAACCGATTACGCCGGAGGAAATGGATGAAGCGATCATAAAATTCGCACTCGGCATATGTCTTAAGAAAGAACCGAACCGAAGCACAGACGCGGACAGACAGGTTCTCGAAGCCACAGCGATTCTTCAACAAATAAAAGACCGACAGGATGAGGAAGGCGGAGAAGCCGGTTTTGTCGGACAGGCGACAAGTTCGCGCTTCTTGTACAAAAACAATAATCCGCAAGATTTCAACCAATAAAATATGGGACTTAACGCATACAGGATAAAAGGTTTTCGCGGCGGTATTTCAGACGATGCCTATAAGGGCGTTGCCGGAGCTTTCCGCTTCGGCTATGGTCTGGATATTCGGGGCGGAGCGGATACGCTAAAGTGCAATCAAGCACTCATAAAAGACTCAGGGGATGTCGTTGTGGATTTGATTTTATTTTTTGTGCCGGCTTCGAATGGAAAACTGTATGGTTTCGGGAATGCAGGCAGAATTTATCGCAAGGATACCCTAACTTCTTCGTGGTCTCTTATATATACCGATCCCGACGGAAGAATCAGTGGTGCAGACGAATATACGAACAATAACGGATCAGGAAGTTATATCGCATATTTATATTGGGCGACTGAGACAAAAATCAAACGCATTCCGCTTTCAGGAAATTGGAGTACTGATGTGCAAACATTGGGAACACTGAATGGTGATCCGGCTTGGCACACGATGACTATGGCTGTCGG
>JBAZUC010000007.1:0-18839 GCA_041661585.1 Parcubacteria group bacterium | reverse complement strand
CAAGTGGAGCGAATACAAGAAGGCTGCTGAAAAGAATACGGATGATATCGCGGAACAACTTGGTAAGCTCGGAATATATTAAAAATGATTCACAAATCTGTTTTACTGAAGGAGGTCATCGAAAATCTGAATTTGAAGCCGGGAATGACGGTTGTGGACGGGACGCTCGGAGCGGGTGGTCATTCCATCGAAATACTCAAAAAAATATTGCCGGGTGGAAAGTTGATCTCGATCGATTTGGATTCGCAGGCGGTTGAAAATTTCAAGAAAAGTCTGCAGCAAGGAATTTTTATTGCAAAAAAAGAATTGATTCAGTCGGCTGCCTCCGTGCCGGTTAATATTAATAAAAAAAATGACGATCGAACCTTTTCTCATTTTGAGAAACTAGGGAATCGCGAAGGCAAGATCGTTGGGAACTGGTGCGGAGCAACTGACAATTACGCAAATATAAAAGAAATCATCGGGGGGCTGGGGCTCAAAACCGTGGACGCGGTTTTGGTCGACCTCGGTTTCAGCTCTGACCAAATCGAAAACGCCCAAAGGGGATTCAGTTTTCTCCGGAACGGTCCGCTCGATATGCGCTACTGCCAGGATCTGTGCCAAGAAACAGCGGCTGATATTGTGAACAATCGCGCGGAAGACGAATTGGCTCAAATTTTCAGGGATCTTGGAGAAGAAAAATTCGCAAAAAAAATCGCCCGGGAAATTGTGAAAGCGAGAAAAATAAAGGAAATAAAAGAGACAGAAGATTTAATAAAAATTATTTCTGCAGCTGTTCCGGAAAGATACAAGAGGGGTCGGGTGCATTTCGCAACAAAGGCATTTCAGGCTCTGCGGATCGAAACCAACCGGGAACTTGAAAACTTGAAAAAATTCTTGGCTCAAGCAGTTGAAGCGCTGGCTAGTAAGGGGATATTAGCCGTTATCAGCTTTCATTCGCTTGAAGACAGGATTGTCAAGAATTTCTTCAAGGATGAATTTCAAGATTGCGTCTGTCCGCCGAATTTTCCTAAGTGTGTTTGCACCCACAGACGAAGGCTGAAAATCGTCACAAAGAAGCCGATCATCGCTCAAGAAAGCGAAATCAAAGCCAATCCGAGAGCGAGAAGCGCGAAATTGAGAGTCGCGCAAAAAATATAAGAAGTGAATCCGCCAGCTGGCGGAAAAAACAAAAAGAAAAATTTCCTAAAGTAGCGGGGGGACGAAAGTCCAATGAGCCGAATTCTCACACTTACCCATTCCAACGCCGTTGGTCTCGGGGAAAGAAAACAAGCCATCAAAAGCCAGCCGGCGCGTGTCGGGAGGGTGACTTTGAATTTTTTGCTGGTTGCTTTCATCGCAACGCTGGGAATTTTCTATATTTTCGAAGTGAACAGCAACGCCACCAAGGGATATGAGATCCGTGTTCTCGAGAAAAAAGTGCAGGAGCTCAAAGACAGCCAAGAAAGATTGAAAATCCGGGAAGCGGAACTGAAATCGATGTACAACATCGAAGAAAGGACCAAGAATCTCAACATGGTCGCGCCCAAAGATGTGAGCTATCTTACTTTGCCCGGAAGCGTGGCGATGAAGTGACAATTAGCCAAAGATCTAAATTTTTTTGAAAATTAACTCGAATATGATTTTTGTTGCGAAAAAACGCTCCATAAGCGAATCTATCACGCCTTTTTTCGACAAAAATCATATTCTCAAACAAAATTTTCTGCAAAAATTTAGATGCTTTGGCTTTTTAAAATATTTGAATGATTGTTAAAAAAATCAATAAAAATAGAACCAGCTCTCTCAAAACAAATTTCCGGATATACATTCTGGTTTTTTTTGTTTTGGCGGCAGGGGGAGCAATTTTTTTTCGAATGTATAATCTTCAGGTTTCGGCTCATGAATATTATCAAGGACTGGCTTCGAACCAACACAAAATATATCAGGAGCTTGTTCCCAAAAGAGGAGAGATATACGCGAAAGACGGGAGTGGATACTATCCCGTGGCGGTCAACAGAGAACTCTCGCTTGTTTTCGCCGTGCCGCGGGAGGTGGAAGACGTGAGGGCCGAAGCGCACGAATTGGCAGTCATTTTGCAGCTTGACGAGGGCGAGCTGAAAGAAAAGCTTGATCAGCCGGACGGCTGGTACGCGGTGATCGCGCACAAAGTTGAAGACGACAAGGCGAAGGAAATCGTGTCGAAGAAATTGAAAGGAATATATTTGTCCGCGGAATCGGAACGATTTTATCCGGCCGGGAATTTTGCTTCCCAGTTGGTCGGGTTTGTGGGATCCGACGGGCAAAATTCGGTCGGGCGATACGGTTTGGAATCCTATTGGGACAAGGAATTGGAAGGCACGCCCGGGAAATTGGAGCAGGAACGGGATACGGGCGGACGCTGGATCTCGGTCGGCGAAAAGAAAATCGTGCCGGCTCAAAACGGCGCAGACCTCTTTCTGACGATTGACCATACGATTCAATATCGCGCGGAAATGGCTATCAAAAAATCAGTGGAGAAATATCAGGCCGACCGGGGAAGTATTGTGATCATTGATCCGGCGACAGGCGGAGTGCTGGCCATGGCCTCGGCTCCCGATTTCAATTTGAATGATTATTCTCAAATCGAAGATATGTCGGTGTTTGCGAATCCGGCCGTGAGCGACAATTATGAATGCGGATCGATCTTCAAAGCGATCACAATGGCGGCGGGCGTTGACGCGAAAGTGGTGGCGCCTGACATGACATATGTTGACACGGGAACAGTGAATGAGGCCGGATACTCGATCAAAAACTCGGATCTCAAGGCGAACGGCGTGCAAACGATGACGCAGGTCTTGGAAAAATCTTTGAACACGGGAGCGATTTTTGTGGAAAAAGCGCTTGGCAATTTGCGATTTTTGGAATACGTGAAAAATTTCGGGTTTGGGAGCAAAACGGAAATAGACACGATCGGAGAGGCCAGCGGAAATATTGTCGGTCTCAAAGAACTCCGAAATATAAATTCTTTCACGGCCGCTTTCGGGCAGGGACTTTCTGTCACGCCGATCCAGTTTGCCAGCGCTTTTGCCGCGGTTGCGAACGGCGGAGAGCTGATGAAACCGCATCTGGTGGAAAAAATTTCCTATGGCGACGGCCGCGAGGAAGAAATTCAGCCGCAAAAAGTTCGAAGAGTGATTTCCAAAGAGGCAAGTCTTGATCTCGCGCGTATGCTGGTGAGCGTCGTGCAAAACGGCCATGGGAAAAAAGCGGGCGTGCCGGGATATCTTGTGGCCGGAAAAACAGGTACGGCGCAGGTTCCCAAAAAAGGAGGCGGCGGATACGAAGACAACCAGCACATTGGGTCATTTGCGGGTTTTGCTCCGGCCTACGATCCGCGCTTTGCGATGCTCGTGAAACTCGACAATCCCAGAAATGTGGAATGGGCGGAATCGAGCGCCGCGCCGACATTTGGCGAAATGGCGAAATTTCTGCTAGATTATTATAATATCGAACCGACGGAAGAGTATTCCCAAAAAGATGTCGATCTTTTCAATGCGACGCACGATACCTCAATATTCCAAACGCCAAAGGAAGAAGTTCCGCCGGCTCAATCTGCTCCGCCGGTTGAGGAAAAGAAAGATAAGAAAAAACATTAAATTTCATGAAATCTAAAAAGAAAATTTATCTCGAAAAAATCTTGAAGTATTTCGCTGTGAAGGCTTTGCGAAAGTTCAGGCCGCGTATTGTCGGTGTGACGGGTTCGGTTGGCAAAACTTCGACCAAAGAAGCAATTTTTTCCGTTCTCTCGGCGAAATACAAGGTGAGGAAAAACGAAAAGAATTATAACAACGAGATCGGATTGCCCCTCACGGTTTTGGGGATTGAAAGCGGAGGTAAAAGCTTCTTGAAATGGGTCGCCGTATTTTTGCGGGCGATCGGCGTAGTTTTTTTTACCTCTCGGAAAAAATTTCCCGAAATTCTGGTTCTTGAGCTGGGAGCGGACCGGCCCGGCGACATCAAATATTTGGTCAATTTTTTGGAGCCCGAAGTCGGAGTTGTGACGGCTGTTGGGATCAGTCACTTGGAATTCTTCCGAAGTAAAAAGAATATCGCCCGGGAAAAAAGTTTTTTGGCGCGCAATCTCAAAAAAGGCGGCCTGGCAGTTTTGAATTTTGACGACGAAGAAGTGCGCAAAATGGCGGATGACATCAAATCGGAGAAAATATTCTTTGGCTTTTCCGAGGAGGCCCAGGTTCACGCGTCGGATATATTTTTCGGATATGGAAAATCAAAAGACAGCTTCGGCGGTGACATCAATGAAATAAAGGGCATAAGCTTCAAGCTTTCATACGAAGGGACGACTCTGCCGGTGCGCCTCATTCGCTCGGTCGGCCGGCCGCAAATCTATGCGGTGCTCGCGGCAGCGGCAGTTGGAATTCATTTTGACATGAATCTTCTCGAGATTGCCGATGCCCTCAAAGATTTTCAGGCACCAGCGGGAAGACTCAATTTGATCGAAGGGATCAAGAACACGGTGATCATCGAAGACAGCTACAACTCCGCTCCGCAATCGGCGATCGCGGCGCTTGAAGTTCTGGAAAAAATTGAGGCTCGACGGAAGATCGCGGCGCTGGGGGATATGCTTGAACTTGGAGAAGAAACTGAAGAGGGGCATCGCGAAGTTGGCAGATATGTCGCCGAAGTAGCGGACATTCTTTTTGCGGTTGGGGAAAAAGCGAAATTTATCGCGGGCGGTGCGGAAAAAGCTGGACTTGACAAGAACAAAATTTTCTGCTACAATGACTCTTCTGAAGCTAGAATCCCTATTCAAAATATGCTTCAGGAAGGAGATGTTGTTTTGATAAAAGGCTCCCAAGGAGCGCGAATGGAACGGATTTCCGAGGAAATCATGCGGGGTCCTGAAGATGCGGAAAAGCTGTTGCCGCGTCAAACGGCGGAGTGGAAATAAGCCTTCCATAAAGCAAAATTAAGCTGTGGATAAGTCGGTTTGACGCAGTATAGAGCTAGGCATACAATAAAAGGGCGTCAAATACAAATACAAATACAATTGAATAAAAGAAGAGAGCTTACGGTTGTAGAAATGGAATAGGGGACAACCGTCAGCTCTTTGACAAAAACGATCCAAAGTAATTTTTGCTGGGTCGTTTTGTGTTTTTGGGGAGGAAAACACAAAAATATTTTTGTTCAAATCTTGGGCTTGGTGAGAAATTTTATACTGTGAAATTCTTCACTTGGCTCAAGATGAAGGCTAACCTTTCTTTCTAGGAGGTGCCTCATGATACAAAGTAGGGGTATGCAAGTTTTTTGGGGTGACTCTTTCAACCCCTGGTTTGCGGAGTTGATAGAAGATCCCTATGCAGTTTTGGATTCTCCCAAGGTAGGAACAAGAAATATCCTGCGGGGGAGAAAAAAGAAATCAGTGCTTGTTGTCAACTTGTTCATCAGAACGAGACAACACACCGTAGCCACAGCTTAGGCTGCTGCCAAAAGGAGGCGGGCCATGACTGCCAAAGAGGTGAAATTTACTACCAAGGAAACCCCGGGAGCTGTTCTTGTTCCCATGGGTGAATTTCGCAGGATCGGAGCTAGGGTGGCTGAGGGCAGAACGAATCCAGTCTTGACTATTGTCCATGTCAATTACTGTATTTTGATGCCGAATCAGCAACAGCAGGAAAACCAGCAAATCCATACCTAGGAGGGACCAGGCCGTGCGCAATGATCGCAGACGAAGAGCCCCGAGTCAGAATTATGACCCGGGGCCTTTTCTATTGGACAAAAAGTTGAAATTTTTGTAAGTTATATGATGTTGTATGGCCCCATCGTCTATCGGTTAGGACATTAGGTTCTCATCCTAAAAAGAGGGGTTCGACTCCCCTTGGGGCTACCAAAAAGAACAAGCCCTCAGCGATGTTCCGCGAGGGCTTGGGAAGAAAAAGTAAGTTAAGTTGTAGGAGACAATGATGACTCGATGCGCAAATTCGCTGGTAGGAGTTGTCCGGGAACTCTTTTTACTGCTTCAATAAATTCCCGGTTTCTTTCCTCGTTTTTTAAGTGGTCGTTTACTATATGCCGTCGATTCACAACGGTCACGTGACCACATCCATTACAGCGAATGACCTCGCCGACCTTTCTATTGCCGGCACAACCAAGGTCATTGCCACAAGTCAATCGTTTCCTTGTACTATTTTTACATCTCATTCAAAAACCTCCTAAGGTTTTATTAAATAGATGGTCTATATTCTACCCACTTAATAATCTACTCTATTTCCCCGCTCTTGTCAAGTTTGGAATTTAGCTTTATCATAAAAAAGTATGGATGCGAAAAAGGAGCTTCAAAATTACAAAAACATAGTAGACCGGCGCTTGGCCGAATATTTTGCCAAAAGGATCAAGCAAGCGAAAGAATTGGACTCTTTGGCGGTTCAGTCGGCGAAAAATGTTCGGGATCTGACGCTCGCGGGCGGGAAGAGGCTGCGAGCGGCTTTTATGTATTGGGGATATAAAGCAGCTGGAGGCAAGGATGATGACAAGATCATCGAAGCTTCGATGAGCATCGAACTGACGCATATCTTTCTTCTCATTCACGATGACATCATCGACCGCGATTCTTTTCGCCACGGCGTGCCGGCGATACACAAAGTGTATGAAAAAATGGCGAAGAGGCTCTATCTCAAAAATGATCCGGTGCATTTCGGAAACTCGATGGCAATGATCGTTGGGGATATGGCGGCCGCGGCCGGAAATGAGATCATTTTCAACGCCCGCTTCACGCCGGAAAAAATTCTCAAAGCTCTTTCCAAGCTGCAAAAAATTGTATCCGTGACGGTGACGGGGGAAATGATGGATGTTGTTCTTGAGGCGAGAGGGAAGGCGAGTGAAAAAGAAATTCGCAAAGTTCACGAAAACAAAACCGCCAAATATACAATCGAAGGACCGCTTCATCTTGGTGCGCTTCTGGCTGGCGCAAAAGGAAAGATACTTGAAGATCTGAGCGCTTATTCCGTTCCGGTTGGGATTGCCTTCCAGATTCAAGATGATATTTTGGGTGTTTTCGGAAGTGAAAAAAAACTGGGCAAGCCGGTTTGCTCGGATCTTCGCGAAGGGAAGCAGACGCTTCTCATTGTGAAAGCGCTGGAAAAAGGAAGTATTGGCGATCGAAAATTGATCAATCGGCTGCTTGGAAACAAAAATGTCACAGCCGAGGAAATTGAAAGTTTCAGAGAAGTATTGAAAAAAACCGGGTCGCTTGCATATTCACATAATCTGGCAAAAAGTTTGGTGGAAAAAGGAAAAAAAGCGCTCGAAAAATCCGTTGCCTCAAAAGACGCAAAAGATTTCATGATCGGAATTGCGGACTATATCGTCAATCGAGAAGTATGATAAAGAGAAAAAAAACTCGCAGAATAAAGATTGGCAATATCTTCATCGGCGGCAACGCGCCGGTAGCTGTTCAATCAATGGCCAACACGAAAACGAGTGATGTCCAGGCGACGATTTCGCAAATAAAAAAACTTGAAAAAGCGGGATGTGAAATCATGCGGGTGGCTGTTCCGGATATGGAAGCGGCGAAAAAACTGGGGAAAATAAAGGAAAAAACAAATATTCCTCTCGTGGCCGACATTCATTTTTCGCATCTTTTGGCTCTTGAGGCGATCAGTCAGGGCGTTGACAAAATCAGGTTCAATCCGGGGAACATCGGATCTGTGGAAAAAGTGGAACAGGTTGTGAAGGCTTGCAAAAAAAGAAAAATTCCAATTCGCATCGGGATAAACGGGGGGTCGCTCGAAAAAGATATTCTTGCCAAATACCGGGGCAAGGTGACGGCTGATGGGATGGTGGAATCGGCTCTCCGACATATAAAGATTCTCGAAAGAATGAATTTTCGGGACATTGCAGTTTCGCTCAAAGCTTCGGATATCGAGCGAACGGTGGAAAGCTACAAAAAATTGAGCGAAAAAGTGAACTACCCACTGCATCTTGGAATCACCGAAGCTGGTACGATTTTCCGCGGAACAGTCATGTCTTCGATTGGGATCGGTCATTTGCTCTACGAAGGGATTGGCGATACAATCCGTGTGTCGTTGACGGCCGATCCGATTGAGGAAATGAAGGTGGCTTGGGAGATATTGAAATCTTTGAAGCTTCGCAAAAGAGGCATCACCGTGACGAGCTGTCCGACTTGCGGCAGAACGAAAATTGATCTTATCGGACTTGCGAAAAAAGTGGAAAAACTTGCTGAAGGCGTTGATAAGGATATTCATGTGGCGGTCATGGGATGCGTGGTGAATGGTCCGGGAGAAGCTCGGGAAGCTGATTTGGCTGTCATTGGCGGAGAAAAAGTTGGCTTGATTTGTCGAAAGGGAGAGATTGTGAAAAAAGTTGAGGAAAAAGATTTATTGAAAGAGTTTATGAAGGAGTTAGAGAAATTTTGATAATATTTCCAAAAACTGCTGAATAAAAAGGAGGATGCTTTGGAAAAAACAAAAAGAGAAAAAGGCGAATGTGTCGTTGATTGGGCGAGACGATTAATTCGGGAATTTTGGGAAGAAAAATATAAATCCTGGCTATACAGGTGGGATAGCCCGCCCCAGCCGAGGCCCAAACTCGATTATTGTCTCAGACGACACACCGAATATTAACAAGCTGCAAGGGGTGGCCTCGTCCTCCCCTTGCTCACATTGTACAAACTGTTTTTGATATAATATAATCATTGCAGGAGAATATACCAAGCAATAATAAGGGAATTTTGATCCCTAATCTTTATTTTGTATGCCTGAAGCAAAAAATATTCCCACTCACGTCGCGATCATTCCCGACGGGAACCGCCGGTGGGCGAAAAAGAAAGGTCTCAAGCCGTGGGAGGGACATGAAAAAGCGGCTCAGAATCTCGAGCAGATCTTCCGAGTTGCTTTTGATTTGGGAATCAAATATTTGACCTTCTGGGGCTCTTCAGTGGATAACTTGAAAAAACGGCCGTTCGCGGAAAAGAGGGCGCTCCTCGATATATACAAACGTTATTTCCGAAAATTGATTGATAGCGAAGATATTCATCGAGATAAGGTTCGGATAAACGTCATTGGAAAATGGGAAGAGCAATTTCCCGGAGGACTGAAGAAAATCATTCAGGAATGCGTAGACAGGACCAAGCATTATAAGAGCTACTATTTGAATTTTTTGCTGGCATACAACGGCGATGACGAAATGGTTGAAGCTATGCGCCAGATCGCGAAAAAATGCAAAAACGGGGCGAAGATCACCGCCCAAGCTATCAAAGACAATCTGATGACGAAAGATCTCCCGTCGGTGGATCTTTTGATCAGAACCGGAGGCGAGCCGCACAACAGTGCCGGTTTCATGATGTGGGATGTCGCCAATTCACAACTGTATTTCACCGAAAAAATGAATCCTGATTTTGGACCGGAAGATCTGAAAAAAGCGATTTTGGATTATACAAAAAGAGGAAGAAGATTCGGGCGCTGACGCGCAATTTTGAATTTCCAATTTTGAATTTTGAATCAATTTCGAATTAATTAATTTTAAAACATTCAGAATTCAATCATTAAAAATTCATTCGAAATTTAAAATTAAAAATTCGAAATTATTATGAAGCTAAAATTAATTGCACTTACTCTCTTGTTAATTCCAGTCCTAACGCTTGCCCAAGATGTCCCGAAAAAGAAGGCCTACTACTTCTTCGGCGAGCAGTGTCCTCATTGCAAGATAGTGGATGAATATTTTCAGGCGAACGGAGTTTATGACAAGTATGATATAACCAAGCTTGAGGTGGTCAGCAATCCGTTCAACGCAAAACTGTTTGTGCAATTTGGAGAAGCATTCGGCGTCAAGGATTGGGGCGGGGTTCCGGCTATTGTCTTCGGGAGCAAATATCTGCTGGGAGACCAGCCGATTATCGACAACTTCGCTCGGGAAATTGACGCAGCGGAAAATGCGAACGAACTGACCGATCCGGACAAGATTGTCCAAAAATCGGCAAGCGAAAACCAAAATGACTCAAATGTTCCGGCTGTTGCGGCGGGCGAGGGAAATAAAAAAAGCTATTTTCCCGTAGTAATTGGAGCGCTAGTTGTTCTCGGTGCCGGCGCACTAGTTTATATAAATCGTAAAAAGCAATAAAAACTTATGGAAATGCAATTCACAGACCAAAATTTTGAAACAGAAGTCCTCAAAAGCGACAAACCTGTTCTTGTTGATTTTTGGGCGGTTTGGTGCGGACCCTGCCAAATGATGGGGCCGATTGTCGAAGAGCTTGCCAAGGAAGTAGGGGGCAAATATAAAATCGGCAAAATGAATGTGGATGAAAATCGCGAAACAGCGACCAAGTTTGGCATCATGTCAATTCCAACAGTGATCATCTTCAAAGACGGGAAAGTTGTGAAGCAGATGGTTGGTGTTCAGTCAAAGGATAATTTGAAGGAAGAGCTGGAAAAAATATAATTATGGAAAATAAAATTTATGATTTGGTAATTGTAGGCGCGGGGCCGGCGGGTCTCGCCGCTTCGATATACGCTTCGCGATACAAGGTTGGTCATCTTGTGATTGGGAAAGAACCGGGCGGACAGGCGGTTGAGGCGCACAATATCGAAAATTGGCCGGGAACGGCTTCCATTTCCGGATTCGAGCTCACGCAAAAAATGCGCGAGCACGCCGAGAAATTGGGAGGAAAAATAGTCATGGATTCTGTTTCGAATATCGCAAAAAATGAGGATATATTTTCCATCACAACTCACACCGGCCAATACCAAACGAATAATATCATTTTGGCTCTCGGGATGGAGTACCGAAAGCTTTCCATTCCGGGTGAAGAAGAATTCAAAGGCAAGGGAGTTTCATATTGCCCGACATGTGATGCGGCTTTTTTTGGAGGCAAGACCGTGGCGGTCGCGGGGGGTGGAAACAGCGCGGCGTCGGCGGCGCAGCTTTTGTCGGAGTACGCGTCAAAAGTCTATATTGTCTATCGCGGGGAAAAACTGAAGGTTGATCCGGTGTATCTTGAAAACTTTTTGAAAAATGAAAAAATCGAAATCATTTACAATGCGAATATCAAAGAAATAGCGGGAGAAAATGCAGTCGGGAAAATCATTTTGGACAAAGAATATAATGGGAAGAACGAACTGGATGTACAAGGCGTGTTTGTTGAAATTGGAAGCGAACCGGGAGTGGAGCTGGCGGAACAGTTGGGCGTGAATATTGATGAGCAAGGTTTTGTAATTGTCGGTCCCGACCAGAGCACGAATGTGGCAGGAATATACGCTTCTGGCGACGCAACAACAGGTTCGAACAAAATGCGCCAAGTTCTCACCGCGGCGGCGGAAGGAGCGATTGCGGCGGCGAGCGTGTATAAAAAATTGCAAACAATGTAACTTTTTTTGTCATTCCGACCGAGTGAAACGAGTGGAGGAATCTGCGTGCGAACGCAATGGCTAGCTATTTGCTAAGGGGCATAGATCCCTCGACTACGCTGCGCTTCGCTCGGGATGACAAATATATAAATGGAAAATATTTCTGGTGGTAAAATCGAGATTAAAAGCAAATTCAAGCTTACTAGGCAAAATTTGCCTGTCATCTATACTCCTGGTGTTGCCAAACTTTCGCGAGAAATAGCAAAGAATAAAAAAAGAGTATATAATCTCACTTGGAAAAGCAACAGCGTAGCGATCGTTTCTGATGGCAGCGCTGTTTTGGGTTTGGGAAATCTTGGTCCGGAGGCAGCGCTTCCGGTGATGGAGGGGAAAGCAATTTTGTTCAAGGAATTGGGAGGCGTTGACGCGGTGCCAATCATGCTTGATACGCAAGAGACGGAAGAAATAATAAAAATTGTGAAAGCGATCGCGCCTGGATTCGGAGGGATCAATCTTGAAGATATTTCCGCGCCAAGATGTTTTGAGATCGAGCGAAGACTCATTGCTGAACTTGATATTCCGGTATTTCACGACGATCAGCACGGGACGGCGATCGCGGTGCTGGCGGGACTTGTGAGCGCGCTCAAGGTTGCGAAAAAAAATATAAAAAATATTAAGATTATAGTTTCAGGCGCGGGCGCGGCGGGGATCGCGATCTCAAAGTTGCTTTTGAAATATGGCGCGAAAAATATAATTGTTTTCGACAGCCGCAGTCCGATCTGCAAGCGCTGTGCATACAACAAAAATGACGCCAAAGACGAACTTGCAAAAAAAACAAATTTGAAAAATTTCAAAGGAAATTTACATGAAGCTATTGTTGGTGCGGATGTTTTCATCGGAGTTTCAGCTCCGAATTTGCTCAAATCGGAAGATATCGCAAGAATGAACAAAGGCGCCATCGTTTTTGCGATGAGCAATCCCGAACCGGAAATATCCTATAAAGAAGCCAAAAAGGGGGGCGCAATGATTGTCGCAACCGGTCGATCCGACTTTCCGAATCAAATCAACAATGCTCTTGTTTTCCCGGGTCTTTTTCGGGGAGCGCTTGATACGCGAACTCGATTCATCACTGATAAAATAAAAATAAAAGCGGCCGAAGCTATTGCCTGTTTGGTGAAAAACCCAAAAAGTGATAGAATAGTCCCAGAGGTTTTGGACAAAGAAGTAGTGAAAGCCGTATCAAAAGTCTTTCGTAGCTAGTATCTGGTATTTTGTATTTAGTATTCTTTTTAATCTGGTTATTTTTAAAAATCATATACAAAATACAAGATACTAAATACTAAATACCAATTATGAAAATACAAAAACAAATCATCCAAAAAGAATCGAAAAGCCAGGTTGAATTCATTGACATCACGCACGATGTCGAAGAATTCGTCACGGCGTCCGGAGTGAAGAATGGACAAGTGCTCATATTTTCTCCCCATTCGACAGCGAGCATCGCTATCAACGAAAACGAGTCGCTCTTGCTTCAGGATTTTCAGCGGCTGCTTTATCGCTTGGTTCCGATCGACGAAAGATATTCTCACGACCTGTTCGAGCTCAAGAGGACGGTTCGTTCAGATGGACGTTCAAACGGACACAGCCACTGCAAAGATTTTCTGCTTGGCGCGAGCGAAATGATTCCCGTGGAAGAGAGAAAGATGCTTCTTGGAGAACACCAAAATATTTTTTTGGTGGAAATGGATGGAGCGAGAAAGCGAGACGTGATTGTTCAAATAATGGGCGAATAATCATGAATAGTTTGATTCGCGATCTTGTTTATAAAGGCTATCTAAAAACCGATCGCATAATCGAGGCTTTTTCCAAGGTCAGGAGGGTGGATTTCGTTCCGAATGATTTGGAAAACGCGGCCGGGGCAAATATTCCACTACCCATCGGTCACGGCCAGACCATTTCTCAGCCACTGACGGTGGCTTTTATGTTGGAAAAATTGGCACCTCATCCGGGGGACAGGGTTTTGGATGTCGGTTCAGGGTCGGGCTGGACGACGGCGCTTCTCGCGCATATCGTCGGCAAAAAAGGAAAAGTGGTTGGCATTGAAAGAAACAAGGATCTTCAAGAATTCGGAACGAACAATATCAGCAAATATCATCTGATCGAAGGCGGGCGAGCAAAAATAATCTGCGCGGACGGTTCAAAGGGGTATGTCAATGAAGCGCCTTATCAGCGCATCCTTGTTTCTGCCGCTGCGAAAGAAATTCCGAGCGAGCTCAAGAAACAGCTGGCTGTCGGAGGGCGGCTGGTCATTCCGGTGAAAGATAGCATCTGGATGATCGAAAAAAAATCAGAAAAAGTTTTCCACGAGGAGGAATATCCGGGGTTCATATTTGTTCCCTTGGTCAGCAATCATACGATTCACCCAAATTCATAACAGGTTTTATAATATAAAAATAAAAAAATGGATCCCGTTAGACATTTAAAAAATAGTGTCTCGGAGATTCGAAAATTTAATATTTAATGTCTAACGGGATGGACAAAAAAATTATTGCCATTGTAGCAGTGATTGCCGTTGTTTTTGCTTTGGTTGTCGGGGGAATGTTTTGGTGGATGAAAAAAATTGAAAAGACCGTGAAGAATGCAGCAACTGGCGGGACGGTTCAATCGACGACAGCCGGTACGATCAAAGATCAGTTGCAGCCAGGACAAGAAACAGCTGTTCAAAGCGTGAAAAACAACAATGATGGCATGGTTGAATGGTACGCATCGCCAAAGCTTGTTCCCACGCCTCAAATATATTCAACCAACAATGATTTTGGTGCGAAAGTCTGGGAAGTGGGAAAGGTTGTGTCCGGGAAAAATTCCGGTAACACAATAATCCTGATGTCTCTCTATCCCGAAGGTCCGGGGGGATTGACGATCGCGAGGTTTATGAAAAAATCAGAGGATGGTTTGTTAAGTTTGCTTGAAAATTATTCAAACGGCATTAATATTTCCGCCGGGGCATCTGATATCAATACAAAAGTTATGGATGATTATCCGGCCTACGGAGTAACGATAAATTCTCTTGATTTTCCCGGAATCCTTTTCACTCCTGAAGGAGAGAAAATGTTGAAGGCTGAAGATTTTCCGGCGAATAACATTGACGACAGTCTCGATAATATTTTCTTTAAAAATAATTTACTCAAATATGCGTTTACCGATTCGGTCTACGGAGATTTTTATACAACAGATTCCTCGAAAATTGACGAAAACAATTCTTACAGTGTTTACGCGAAATATGGTTTTTATGTCAAGGCACCGGACGGGACATTCAAAGTATACAGAATAGCGGTTGATTTCGTGGGCCAAGGCGATGTTCCCGGCGTTACCTGGAACAACGGCCAAAAAAACAGTTCTAAGTTTTCGTATCAGGGTTCATCCGGCTGCGGAATATCGAAATATACGGACGTAGTCGACAGTGAGGTGAAAATGGCGGATCTTGTGGCGGCCGGAAAAACAAGCATCGGTGACTCGATCTATGAATTTGCGGACAAAAACGCCAAATATCTCAAGGATTTTTATCAGGAAGATATCAATTATCTGAAAAACATAGATCAAGTGGGAGCGGGAATAGCGGAAGGAAAAAAATTCACGATGAGCACGACTTATGACCAGTTCGCGAATTCACACGTCGTATTTTTCTGGAAAGATTCATTTGGGAGACTCGTGAGATTCATCAATCAGGACTATTTCATTGATCCGGGTGGATGCGGAAAGCCGGTTATCTATCTTTATCCGGAAAAAACTCAAAAAATTTCCGTGAAAGTTTCTCCGAGCGAGGGTTTCACAAAAACAGAGCCGGACTATGGATCAGGCTGGAATGTTATTGCCGATTCAATGAGTCATCTCAAAAACTTGGCGGACGGAAAAACATATCCGTATCTTTTTTGGGAAGGAAAAAGCAAGGAAGTATATCAAATGCCGCGACGGGGCTTTGTCGCAGATCGCGATAATCTCGAAAATTTGCTGAATGACAAATTGGCCTTGCTTGGATTGAATAACAAAGAAATCAGCGATTTCAAGGAATTTTGGCTGCCCAAAATGCTGGCCGAAAACAAGCCGTATTATTTCGTGACTTTTTCTTCGAAAGATGAGATCGACAAGCTCGCGCCGCTCGAGATCAGCCCGAAACCGGACACGACCATTCGCGTGATGATGGACTACAAAGGACTTGATGAAAAAATCGACGCGCTGGGATATGACATCAAAACTCCCGAGCGCAAAGGCTTCACAGCGGTGGAATGGGGAGGAATGTTGAAATAATTGATTCATGAAAAGAAAAAAGATACCAGACAATCAAATTGCTTTTTATCAGGCGCCTGATGGGTCGGTTAATATAGAAGTCCTCTATGCGGAGGAAAATGTCTGGCTTACGCAAAAGCGTATGGCGGAACTTTTCGATACGACATCTCAAAATATTACCCAACATCTCAAAAATGTTTATTCGGGAAGTGAATTAGATGAATTAGCAACTTGTAAGGAATTCTTACAAGTTCAAAAAGAAGGCGATAGAGAGATTAAGAGGAATACCGCTTTTTATTCCTTGGAAGCGATCATCGCCGTGGGTTATAGAATAAACTCCGAGCGGGGCACGCAGTTTCGCCAGTGGGCAACGGGAATTTTGAAAAACTATATCCACAAAGGATACGCTTTGGATGTCAATCGAATGAAATACGGATCGCGCTTCAGCGCCAGATATTTTGACGAACTTTACGAAGAAATCAAGGATATCCGCACGAGCGAGCGGATGATCTATCAAAAAATCACCGACATTTATGCGACAGCGATTGATTATGCTCCAAAAGCGCATGAGAGCAAACAATTTTTCGCGATGGTTCAAAACAAGCTTCACTTCGCCATTACCGGCAAAACCGCGGCAGAAATTATCACGGATCGTGCGAGCAGCAAAAAAGAAAAAATGGGGCTGACTTCCTGGAGACGCTCTCCACAGGGGAAAATCATGCCTAGCGACGTGGTGATTGCCAAAAATTATTTGAACGAAAAAGAGCTGACTCACCTCAACAGCATTGGCAATATGTATCTTGATTATGCCGAGTTGCAAGCGGCGCGCGGCAGAGTGATGACTATGAAAGATTGGACGGAAAAACTGAACGCTTTTTTGAAATTCAGCGAGTATGAAATTCTGACGAATGCGGGAAAAATCAGTCATGAGGTGGCGGAAACTTTGGCGCTGAAAGAATACGAAAAATTCAGGAAAAAACAGGACAGAAGTTATGTGTCGGATTTTGATCGGGAGGTGAAAAAATTGCTGAAAAAGAAAAAGTAGGCGTTTGCTTGTCAGGAAGATATACTGCTTTTTTCGGCAGTGTTTTTGCTTTCCGGATATATTCTTGATAGTATATGGGGGAGGTTGCAAAACCCTTCTAATATTTAATCTATAAGTATGAAAAAGATCATCCTCGTCCTGTTTGTAGCGGCTGCTGTCACGGGCGCATCGCTTTACACAGTCAGAGCAAAGAAAACAAGCTCCAAAAAGAATTACAAGAAAGTGTATAATTTTTCGGTGCAGGGCGATTGCACCAATGCCGATGTGGATATAACGGCCTTTAATATCGATGATCAAAAAATGCATACCCTATTCAGGAAAATTTCCGTACCGAGTATAAAAACCAATAATATGCCAAAAATGGAATTACTTAAGAAGCATGTGCTTTATAGCGAATATCCCAGTGAAATATGGGAACCGGTTTCCTTCACAGATTATCATCTTATAGATGGAAATATTTTGATAGAATACGGAGACTATGACAGCGATGATCCTAGTGAAGGATGTTCGGATTCATATAATTTGGGAGATTTTAGATTATTTATTTATTAAGAGTAATCGTCTCAACATTTAATATTGAGATGAAGTATTTATGCAAAAAAGAATTTTACTCATAGCTTCTGCCATAGCAATTTTAGCTTTATTTATTGCTGGTATTTACTATATCGCCATCTTTCTGCCCCAAAAACAAAAGGCAAGTGTAGATCTTGTTAAATCAGAAATGGAGGAAAAAATTGAAAAAGAGAAAACCGAGCGAGAAAAAATCGAACAGGCAATGCAACAATTAGAGATAGAAAAACAGCAGAAGCTGGAAGAAGATCAAGTAGCGCAACAGCTGGAAGAAGAAAAACAACAACAGCTTACAGAAGAAGCAAATAGGAAAGCAAGCGTCAAGACACAACAGCAAGCGATAGCAAGTTCAGCATTGCAAAAATGTTTAGATGCTGCGGAAGCAGATTACAAAAAGAGGTTAAAGGGAATCACAGGAGCTGGTGCTGACTCTGGCAGTACAGCTATGGCAGTGCTTATTTTGCAAAAACAAAGAGATGAAGCATTAGAAAAATGCAAAAAATAATATATGAGTAGGTGCAGCAACGACCATTTCATCAAGGACGGCAAAGACATGTTTAATCGTGTTCGTTTTTGGAGTTGTCCCAAATGCAGAAAAGAGAGGCTTATGTACTTTGGATTATTCCTACTAATATTTATCGTACCCGTAGGCCTGTATTCTATGGTTAAATGGGATCCAATTATATCAAGAGGATCAGAAGGAGAGACAATTACCCTTGGCGCTTGGATCATAACCATTTTATGGTGGGCAATTTTAGGTATTGTCATGTACTACAAAACAAAAATATTTAGAAAAAATCATCTTATCAAGGAACTGGAAGAAAAATTCGAACTAATTGATAAACTAGCTAATATCTTAAAATCTAAGCAAGAAAAACATAATTATCATGACTTCAGCACGAAGAACATGATTGATGAAGTTAAAGATTCTATAAATTATATAAAAAAAGAGGAATGAAGAAATTCCTAACCTACCCCAACATTGAATGTTTGGGTAAAATAAAATAGAAAATAGATTCTTGCACTTAATAATCTATCCTTTGGAAATTTTCTAATATCTTAGATGTTATAAATTGATAAAATATTCATCAGCAACTATTATGCGAGAATTATTTAAGGCAAACTCCTACCAGTTAGCAAACAAAAAATGGGTTCCTAATTATACTACTGAGATTACTGACGGAATATCCGATACCACCAGCCAAGACACTTCATTTAACAAACAATTTGACAGTAAGGAAAGTGCAGATGAATTTATCACTAATTACTTCATAAAGCAAGACTATGTACCGGTAGCTAAAAATAGTATGCTGTGGAAAAGGGATTAACTATAATCTTTCCCGAAGCTTAGCTTCGGGAAAAAATAGAATCGGGTGTTTTGCGTACTAAGTCTTGACAGGTCACGCTGAAAAGCTATAATAAACTAGCACTCGGATAGTGAGAGTGCTAATCGTTTTAACCTCACCCCAGCCCTCTCCTTATTAAGGAGAGTGAGCTCGGGATAAATATAAACTTATATGGATCTCAACAAACTCACTATAAAGTCCCAAGAGGCGCTTCAGGGCGCCCAGCAGATCTCACAATCCCAGCAGCAAAACGTC
>JBAZUC010000006.1:0-24326 GCA_041661585.1 Parcubacteria group bacterium | reverse complement strand
GATAAAAATTGTTTTAATTTTATGTTTATTTTTCATCGTCGGCGAAATTCAATCTTCAATCTTTTTAAATGCCAGCGAGCCCCGTTGCCCCCGCTGCTTTGGAAAAGAAGCCTAGATATTCTTGAGCGCCAGCACAATTTCCCGGGCGATCCGGCCAATACCAGGCGTTCCACGCTCCTAGCGGCGTCGGGTTTTCCTTCAATCTAGCCCCCATCCTTCTTATGTTGTCCGCAATTCCTTGTTCGGGGGTATCGTACTGCAAAGGGTTTACACCGTCCGGCATGACACAACCGGGATTTTTTGCTCGCACACATCTGCCATTATCAGAAAACATACTTGTTTCTTTGGCGAATGTTCCTATCGCGTACCAATAAGGGACTTTTGCATCTTGGCAGGCTTGATATATCGTGTCCGCGTATTTCACTAGACCATTGTTGTCTTTTCGAAAGCTTATCAACGAATTCCGCAGATCTTCCGCGCTTTTGATATTCTCGTTATATAGACCGTCTGATAAATTTTTGTTCATAAATCCGTTATAATTCTTTACCGTATCACATTTTACTTTTGACATGTCGGAAGGAGAAAGTGTTCCGCCGCCGGGTGTTGTTCCCGGAGTGCTCGTCCCAGCCGTTGTCCTGCTTCCGCCAGTTATCTGCGTAATCCCCCGCATATTCACCAAATCAGGGTTGATCTTATTGAGAATGATCCAAGCGGTGAGGCCGAGAGCGAGCCCGAGGAGCGCCGAGGTGATTGTATCTTTCGCATCTTCAGCTTTTCCGGACCCGGCCGCCATCAGATATTGATAAGCACCGATGATGAGCATAAAAAGAGCCAAAATTCCAATGATGGCGAAACCGAAATTGATGATGCTTTGCAGATATGGAATAAATTGATCAGTTGGTTGGGCTCCCGGTATTTTTTCTTGATTTGTGTATTGCGCGAATATTGGGTGAAAAGAAGAAAAAAATATCAACAGGATCACTGAAGTGATAAAAATTGTTTTAATTTTATGTTTATTTTTCATCGTCGGCGAAATTCAATCTTTGGCTGACGCCATAGAATCCGGCGCTAACTATAAACATGACTGCCATTGTGAGCACAAGCCGCAGAAGATACATAAAATAGTGCGGCAGGTGCGTTCCGATGGCGGCGAGAATTTGGCCGGGGGTGTTTGCGGAGGTCATGAGGTATTCATTGTCATTTGTAGCATTCACGGATTCAATTGAAACAGATGAATTGCCCGACAAGGTGTTGGGTGCGACCCCCCAAGCGGTATAAACAATGCCTCTCTCTTCATCGGTCCAATATTTTTTCACCTCGGCGGAGAGGGTGGTGAATGCCCCTAAGTTTGCATCGATTGGCAAATTGATCGTCCGGCCATCATTGGCAAGCTCGATCGATCCGAGATTTGGATTGTTTGCATAAAAGTCTATATTTGAGATGTCTGTTCCATTCACCGACCAATTGATTTGCGAGTTTGCGTCTTCACTAAGGAGATAGTAGGGAACAAAATCAAGATAGAATGGCGCGTTGCTGCTTGTCAGGGCTTTGAATGCGTCGGAACTTTCAATATTCTGATAAGCGGATTTTTGATTGGGATCTTCGGCAACATAAGTTTTTGGCCAGCTCAAGTTCGTGTCTCCTGACTTGATGAACACGGCTGGGTGAACAACGGTTGTGGAACGCGCGCCTGTCGCGGGCTGAAGCTCATCTTTTTTAGTCGCGGTCACGGAGATATTTTCGATCCCCTGCTCATTTTTTGTTATCGGAAAAAAAACAGTCGTATCGCTCCATCCATCAAAAAGCTCGGATGTGTTCGCGGGCGGATAGACCGGACTGTCGTTGACTTTCCAAGAAAATTCACTGTCTGACGATTTGTAGCGGGATCCGGAAACCTCGGCGGCGAGCATTTGGCCCTTCACGACTGGACAGAGTGTTTTGTACAGGCCTTCGGTGCATATTTCATCGCCGACAACCGCCTTTCCGTCTTTGATATCGACTTTATGCAGAGCAATTCTTATTCCTTGAGTGTTTATCGGGATGACTATGCTTGATCGGGCCCTTCCCTCCGTGAGGCCGGAGGCCTTGCTTGCCGTGAGAGTAACCTTGAAATAATTCATGCCGGAACTTGAAGAAAAAGCGCTTTTTTTCGGGATGAAACTGAACTGGGAAATGCCCATTCCGGCCGTGGAAGAAGATGTAAGGAAATTTTTGGAGATGTCTTTTATCTCCGCCCAGTCGTCTTTTTGCGGGTCGCCTTTGGAAATCTGCCAAGTGTAATAGAGATTGCCGGGATTATTGCCCGTATTGTCGAGCGAAGAAGCGACGGTGACTTGATCGGCGTCCGCAATCGTTCCATCGTCCGAAATATTGTCTTTGTTTTCATCGCTCGGGTCAGCTAGCGGATCCTCAGGAGAAAAAGAAAGAGAAATTTTCATTTTGTCGTCTCCCTGTTCACTTGGTGATTTGGTGGCAAGGAATCCGGAACCATAGTCCCCTGATCCGTCGCATTCATCTTTGTCCATAAGGCCGGTTTTTGTCGAATCGCAAACATCCATATATCCCCACATGATCTTGTAATACGCGGATTTTTCTTCAGTGGGAATCATTGAAGTTCCCTCAGTGACCACGCCGATGCGATCACCGGTTTGATAGTTCCAAGTGAAGTCCTGCTGTCCAAGTCCGATTATGTCGGCTCCATCAACAAATCCATCGCCATCGGTATCCGGATCGGTCGGATCGGTTTTCCAATATTTTTCTTCGCCAGTCAGGAATTTACCCGATCCGGATTTGTAATCGGGAGCGTTTATCCATTTGTGTTTGCAGGCCACGGGATAATCAAGCCCGGATGGGTCGTTGGTGGTGCTGTCCGATAGCTCGCTTGACTTGAAAATGGAGGCGTCGGCGTTGGTGCCGAAATTGTGCCGGTAGCAGCGGGAGACATTGACTGTGGCCTGTTCGCTATAATCGGAAAATCCGTCTCCATTGAAATCTTCATGAACAGTCGCCCAGTCTGTTTTGCAGGAATTGTATTGGGTCGTGAGGCAGGTATTGGTGATGCTCTTGTTGGCTTCTTTGAAATTGTCGTAGCAGCCGTCAAAAAGAGAATTGTATGTCACTCCGCAATAATCGGTGTTGCTGTCCTGGGCGCATTTATAAGAAGTTGTGACACTGGTTACTTCCAATGTGTCCGGGTCTGTCACTTGAGTAGTCGAAGAACATTGCAGAGATGATTCGGGCGTAGCCGTGTAGCAGCAATTGTTTCGAGCCGTTTTGGCGCTGGCATAGGGGGTTGCTCCATCTCCCGAGAAATAGTCCTTGCAAAGATCACAGTAGTGGTTGGTTTGGGATGATTTCAGGGTAAAATAGGTGTTCAGCGGTTTTGAAGCGCTTGCGTCGTCATAGGCGCATTTGTCCCAAGTATGGTCGCCAAGAGAGTCGCACCATTCAGTTGCAGTGTTAAACGCGCTGACAGACTCTTCAGACAGCCCGCCCACTCCGTCGGCTCCTCCCATTGGTGCGGCAGTCTTGTTTGCATCATAGCTGTTATCAATGGCTGGCCAGCCATCATTGTCCGGGTCTTTTTCTGGATCGGCATAAGTCTGTCCGTCAAGATTTGGATCGTAGTCTCCCCGCGCCATGATCGCGGCCGCCTCTCTTTTTCCGTCGGAGACGCTATTGGTTGCATTTTGGATTTTCCCGTCCTTCGTATGGATGATATACCAAGTATAGTAGATGTTTTGCGGATCGTTTTTGAAAAATTCAGGAATGGCATGAGCCGTCACCTTTTCGCCGACTTTGGGATTGGTATTGTCGAAAAACAGCTCCGTCCGGGGAGTGGTTGCTTTTCGCAGGGCAGTGCGCCAGATATCATCAGTGATTCCATAACGCTGCTCGGTCGATGTCGTTATGTCAGTTGAAGCGTCCTGCGCGATTTGAGTTATTGATGAATAGTTTGCTTCCTGAAGAATTTCATTTACATCAATATCCATACTTCCGCCATTCATCAAGCTAGGAAGAGAAATGGTATAGGCCAATGCGGTGGCCGGCAGAAAAAGATTCAGCAAAAGCGCAAAAACTGAAAACATGGAAACAATTATTTTTTTGTTTTTTTTCATATATTTATTTGGCTATTTGATGAACTATTCTTATTATCATTATATCCAAGCTCATTGAAATTAGCCACAAAGACAAAGCTGAATACAAAATGGAGCGGCTTTGGCGCGCGATGAGCCCGGCAGCTAGCGAAGAAAACAGAATAAGCGAAAAGATCACCCATTCACCTTTTGCAAAAAGAAATGCTTGCAAAATTGCGGCCAAAAGCAAGGAAAATATTCCCAGCTTCTTTTCAAGGCCGAGCTGCAAAAATCCCCGGAAGAAAAATTCCCAAAAAAAATGAAGAGGGAGGGAAATGAACATTTCAAACAAAAGAAAGGCGGTGAAGCTGCCCACAATCCCGCGGGCAATTGAAAGCTGTCCGCCGCATTTCGTATGAAAAAGAAGATAGTAATTCGCGAAAATGAAGACGATTACAACTGCCGCAGAGAGCAAGATGCCTATCCTGGGCTTTCCGAGGGTTATACCGAAATTTTTGATTGGCTCTTTGAGAATATACGCGGCAGAGGCAGCCGGGAAAATTGCGAAAAGAAGAAAAGAGAGCCAGAAAGTTTCTCCATATGCCGTTTGAGGAAAGAACAGGCTCACTAAAACAACAAGCACGGCGCAAAAACCGATCAGGACTTCCCGCCGGGTGAATTTTTTGCTGTTTTTTGTTTCAATGAAATTCAGAGTCATGATATTTTCTGAAAAAACTATGCCGCAAGGCGCTTATCCTTATAATAATTATCAGCGGCTCCGGACGAGGGGATGTTTATACTGGCCGATTGCGCGCCTTGATCTTGATAGGCTCTGTCATAAAGAACGAAAAGATACAAAACCATGACATACACGGGCGTCCACGGCAGCCAGCTGATTCCGGGCAAGGCTTCAGCAATAAATTCCATTGCCGTTCCAACGAAATATTTCGCCGGTCCTCGGTTTTTGATGCTCGAGCCGACCAGAACCAAAACCGTGACTGTCAAAATGAGGAACATCAGATTTCCGACGAAGGATACAATTATCCCGATGGCTGTTCCGGCGATTCCGACGACGGGAATCGCACCCAATGCGGCAAAGGTGATATCAAAAATGTCTTTTAACAGTCCGAATGAAAATAGGAGGATAAATAACCAGTCAACTGACCAATCAACTTGACGGCGAAGATTTTTGGCGAGTCCGACCAAAGCACTGGGTTTTTTTGCGGTGAGAGCCTTGGCTAATCCCGGAGATTTTTTCTGAAGATTTTGGAGTTTTCTTCGCATCAACTTCTGATCTTCGGGATTCATTTGATTGTACGCTTTTTCAGCTCCCGAATATATTTTTGGGGCGACGTTTCGCACCATTGCCCGTTTTTTCATGAAGCGATAAGGATCTTTTTTGTAATCCTGCATCCATTCGTCTCCGGTGTTGTAATAATCTTGAGAAGCCATATTTTTTTCGTTTATTCTTCTTTCTCTTTTCTTTCCAGCAATTGTGCTGGATTGGAGGTGACGAGCTGATCTTCCGAGTGCGAGGCGACAATTTGAATACCGACATGCTTGGTTCCGGCGAAAAATATTCCTTCTCCGACATTCGATTCAAGAAGCATGAACCTTTCTTGGTCGGTGAGATAGAACGTGTCTCCGATTACATCGACCGCGGCCGGCGACTGCTTGAGAAGAAGCTGAATCGACGAGTTGGTGACAATCGGCTTTCCGTATTTCGAAGCCAGGAAATCTCCGATGTCCTGCGTGATCGTGGTCAGCCCGGCGAAATATTTTCGGCAGCGTTTGGCGATCCCGAACATGAACGATCCGGCGTCTTCATATTGCATCATCACCCAGGCCTCATCGACAACGATCAATCTTTTTTTGAGTTTGGAGCGGATTTCATTCCAGATGAAATGCAGTACGACATACATGGCGACCGGCCGGAGCTCGTCTTCCATATCACGCAGATTGAAAACGACCATATGACTCGAGAGATTCACATTCGAAAGATTGTTAAGAAATCCGGAAAAAATGCCTTCCGTGTATTTTTCGAGCCGGATGGCCATATCTTCCGCCCCTTCCATGCTCCGGAGAACGTCATAGAGGTTTGCCATTGTCGGAAATTGGTCGCGGGTGAAGCCGCGCAATTCGCTTTCGGGCGTGATGTCTTTCACGGCGTAGGTCTCCGTCACTGCCCGGTCGAGAATTGAATCTTCTTCCGGAGTGATGTTTCCAAGCATGATATGGAGAAGTCCGATGAGGCTCGCGATGTTGTTGCGGAATATGTCGCGGGGATCCTCATCTTCGGGAATATTGGGAAGCTCGAAAGGATTGAGATGATAGTCGGAATTGAGGGAAATATTGATGAAGCTCCCGCCGACGGCTTCGCACAGATACTGATACTCATTTTCCGGATCAATGACGATCACTTCCGTTCCCATCATCAGCGAGTGCAAAATTTCCAGTTTTACGGCATAGCTTTTTCCGGCGCCGGATTTTGCGAAGATTACCATATTGGCGTTTTCCATCTGGAAGCGGTCGAAAAGTACGAGGCTGTTGTTGTGAAGATTGACGCCATAGAGGACGCCGGTATTCGAAGAAAGGTCCGAAGAGACAAATGGGAAGGTCGTCGCGAGCGGCGAGCTGTTCATGTTGTTCGAAACCGACAGTTCATCGTTCGCGAGGGGCAAAGTCGAGCAAAATCCTTGTTCGGCGCGAAAAACCGCTTCCTTCACATAAACGAGGCGCGATTCGAGAAACGATTCGATGAACATGGCTGTTTTCCCGATCTCTTCTTTCGTCTTGCCGAAAATGGTCATATACAAGCCAAAATGGAAGAATTTCTCGGTTCCTTGCTGGAGTTTGTCCCGCAATTCTTCGATATTTTCGAGAGCGGATTCAAGAACCGGGTCGCGCACTTTTCCGGCTTCCTGCTCGAGATGTATCCGGGATTCGACTTGCGTCACGCTTCGGCGCAAACTTTTCATTATTTGCGCTGTGTCGATTGGATGGATGAACATTGCGATATCCATCGGTTGGTCAAGATTGATGATCGGCGAAAACCAGCCCGATTGGAGAAATTTCGGATAGGTGGTGACGAAAATTGTTTTGGCGTATGTATCGCCAACTTGAATATATGAGGTTGTCACCTGGAGAGCGGCGGGAGCGATGAGATCAACAACCGAAGCCAGACCCTCTTGGTAGGTCTTTTCGATGTCGGCGTCTGTTTGATTCGGCGCGGGAACAGATTGTTTTTTCTTGTTGAGTCCAAACATGATGATTAAAGATGATTAATATCCAGTTCTTCCGAGTTGGCCATATCTATATTTTCCGTCATTCCGGGATTGTAGGCGTTGAAATAGAGTTCAATCAGCTCTTCCGTCGAAAGAGCCGTCATTCGGATGCCTGTCCCTCCAAGGCCGGCTGTGATATGATCCACTCTTTGCCAGAGTTGGCTCTTGTAGCTTTCAAATTCCATTTTTTTCTCAAGCATCATTTGTTTCGGGTTGAGTGCCGTGCGGATCCGGTCGATGAAGCACTCCTTCTTTCCTTCAGTGAGCGCGAAAGGGACGACGATGAAAAATGATTTGGCCATGATGTCGGATGTGTCCACCATCTGTTTCACAAAGTTTCGATATTCGGCGATCTGAAAACGCAAAAGTTCGTTTGGCTGTTCTTTTTCCTTGAGGTCGAGTATGGCAATATATGGGTTGATGTCGAGTTTTCGGGAGTTGATCACAATCTGAATCGGAAAGTCGAGCGAGTTCAGAAAATTTTGATAGTTGGCGACAATTGCCTCCTGTTCCTGCGTCGATTTGAGATCGAAGTTGATTGAAGAAACCATCAGAACCGCCCGGAGCGTTCCGTTTTTGAGAACCGCGACCCCGTCTTTGATCTCGGCGATATCAACAAAGCTTTGGGCGGATTTTCCCATTGCTTCTTGTTTGGTCAGTTTTTTTGAGTGGAGTAATTCCATATTATTTTTTCGTGTCCAATTCCCACGCGATTCTTTTGAGCTGGCTTGCGCCCGGTAAATGTTTTTGCAGAACCGCCGCCTCCGAGTTTTTTTGTTGCGCGAGAGCCGCCTTTTTCATATCGATGCTTTGTTTTTCAGAAACTCTTTTCCAGATATATTTCTTCGGCTTCATGAAAAAATAGAGCGTGAAACCGAAAAAAGTGATCATTGAAACGCCTTGTGGCCGCCAGAAAGCAAACGAGCCGAAGATCAGAACTATGAAAAATCCGACGCCGAAAAACAATTGGCGGTCAAACAAGCCGTAGGCGGCGACAAGAAGGGCGACCGCCCCGCCCATCCAGAGCAATTGCTTTCCGGTGAGTCCGAAAGCGATCCGGTCTTCGATATCGACAAATTGTGGGACACCTGCATGCATAGTATTGTCGTTTACTGTTCGCTAAGATCTACGATATTTCCATCCAGTCTCGGTTCGGGCCTGGGTTTGCTGAAAAACGGGTCAATGATCTTGTATTTCGGCCGGGATGCCTGTTCTGGCTGCTGCGGCGCACTTATCGGTCCTGGAAAAACAGAGCGCTGAATATTTTGTTTTGGCGGGACTTGCTGTGCCATCTTTGGCTCATTGTGTTCGGTGATGCTGTGGATTTTGATGGATGGAATGTCGGGAGTTTCAGGAGCGGAAAAATATTTATTGATCTCCCTATCCGCCTCACTTTCCATTCGCGGCGAGATGTGAGGGGGAGAATTTACTTGCTTATTCGGTTGAGTGGTAAAATCGGGATGTATAGTCTCTTGTGGAGGAGCAGGCTGCGGTTGAGGCCGAGGAGGCAGGGCCGGTTGCGACCCGCCTGCAACGCTTCGCGTAGCGATGCGGGCAGGTATCGGAGCGTATGGCTTGATGAAAGATTCTTGCTTGCTCGCCGTAGCTTTAGCGAAGGAGGGTTGAGGCACAGGTTTCGGCTTTTGCTCCACAATGTCGAAAACAATTTCTTGATTTTCTTCATCCACCGACAGCGGAATGTTTTCATCGAAGGACTTCAGTATTATACCCAATTTTTCGCGATCTTGCGAGCTCAAATTCTTCCCATTTTCGCTGTGGAAAATATATTGCGTCCGGTCCATCTGGGAATGCGGATTATATCCGAGATGCGAGATATAGTCTTTGAGCCAATTCTTGATCGACGGGTCTGCGAGGTCGTCGGAACCTTTGAGTTCGATGTATTCGTCGGTGATTTCGGTATCTGCAATCTTCGGATGCTTCGCGACGATTTCACGAATAGGCATTTTCGGCAATTTGGCCAAATACTCGGCCCATGGATCCCAGTCAATGATTTCTTGCTTCAAATATCTCGTGATCTCCTGCGCTGTGAGCAAACTCACACCCATTCTTTTTTCAATTTCCGCCGGAAAATTTTCAAATCGCACTTCGCCGAAATAGTATTCTCTGATGAGCCTAGTTATATTCGCGAGGCGCAGCAGTTCAAACCCGTATTTCTGTCCGATGACTTGGATTTTTTGGGAGGTTTCAACTCTGGATAATTTTTTCTTTATCCCTTGAGATAATTTCAAAAATTTTTCTTGTCGCGATATCAGTTGATTCGATGTTTCACTGTCCGGATCATCTGCTATTGGCACAACAAGGGGTGTTGTCAGCATCCAAATTTGTTTAATTTTTCCCGAGTTCTTAAAATTCATATGCGTTGATTTCGCTCAAGCAAGCCAAGTTTGGGTTTAAGTTACGAGGCCATTATTTCGCAAAGCGTTCAAGTTTTGTGCCGAAGCTTCTGAAATTATATTATTAAGTTGTTGTTGGGCAGATGCCCGTTGTTCTGGCGTTGCAGCAAGGTTTGTTGCTCTAGCATTTATGCTATTATTACCATTGAAGGTCGCATTAAGCGCGGCAAGACCCTCTGGAATTTGTGCTAGTTGATGGATATTCTGATTTTTAACAAGATCAGCAGTTGAGACACGAGTTATTTCATGCTCAGCAATAGCGGCTGGATTATTATATTGAGCGCTATTTGCATCCTCCAAGCCGGGTGTTTGTAATCTAATTCGGAGTGCTTCGTGAGCTTGTCCATTTTTTCTTGCATTTCTGACGAATTCATTTCTCATATCTGCATCACCAGCGAGGTGAGGTAAAGCAGCGTTTACTATATTTTCATTTAGAATGCCCCTACTTGATGCGACAAAAGCAGCGACCATATCTCCTGCCTCAGCCATCCTAATGATATTTGCGTTGGACTCATTCTTGAGATTTTCAGCGTCTTCTTTGAGTCTTTTTGTTCGCGCTCCAGTAACACCAAGGAACGATGCAACTCCCGCCTCTCTTCTTTTTTGATTTCTTTTCCGTCCTTCTGCTGTCATCCAGCGGGTCCATCCGGATTGCTGCATTTTTTGGGATACACCCCCAGTAACTCCAGTTGTTCGTGATCCCCAAGCGACAACTTCTCGTGGCCAGCCACCCTTGCGGAACCAGCCTCCCTTGAGAGCCTTGTCCCCCCAGTTCGTAATTGCCGCGCCGGCTCCCCCGCCGAATTTTTTGGCCATGAAAATCGAGGCATAGAGGAAAACGAGAACGACGGCATATCGAATAATATGCTGAATGACCAAGTTTCCAGCAGCCGATGGCTCACCCCCCTGGATATTAATTTGGGGCAATATGGTGCTGTTGCTAGACGAGATTGCAAATTTTGTTGCGAGGAACAAAAAGAAAGCGGCGGCTGGGCCATAATATGAATATTCAAAAAGAGCCGACCACCAGCTGGAAGACATTTTTGAAAAATCGGGAACGATTGCGGCGAAAAAAGCCAAAGGAGAGACAATGACAAGAATCATCACGACTACGATGCGAATCATCATGAAAAGAAACATCACAAACAAGGCAACAGCAAACATGAAGAGGAACACAACGACAAACAAATAATATACAGCTATCGTCCAGTCATTTGGTTGTGAAGCGAGACTATCCATCAGATCTCCATACAAAAACTTTGCAATGTCGCCTGCCAATATTGCAGCTGGCGAACCCCCGTTTTTTGTTATTTCGCTCAAAAACATATTCATGAGCAGCTGGGATCCGTCGAATATGAAAACTGCAATGGGTTTTGAGAAATTGATGAGAAGCGCCATGATGATCAACATTAGGAGCGTTTTTTTGGCGTGGTATTTTTCAATTTTTAGAATCGTGCAAATAGCAATGAAAAGAAGTACGAGCAAAAAGAAGAGATTGCAGACATCCCGCACAATGATCCAGCCCCCCACGACCATTTGATTGCTTGTGAAGTTGTACAAATTTGGATTGAGGGTCACATCAAGTGCCTGGCCGGCATACATAAGTAAAATTTTGCAAAATGTCGCAAGAACACCGAGAACAGTTATGACAACTTTCAGAGCCGCTGCGTCTATCCATTTGACGGCGGTGTTGTTCACTTCGTTGCTCACCACTCTTGTGCCATTATTCATGTCATTGACTGCTTGTTGAGAAGTTGATGGTTTTGGCGCGTCTTGTCCCGCTTTCCATTTTTCAAGGACCTCAGCATCTGTCGTTCCAAGATAAGTACGAGTAATAGAATTATTTACGGGATTCGATATGAAAGAGCTAGTGTTGTCTTTGCCGGCTTTATTTATTTCTGGCCAAGAATAGCCCCCGTAAAATTCGAGAACCATCCGGTAGTCATTTGGAGAAGTGGGAGTGATGTCATTGCTCGTCCACGAGTTGAGGTTGGTTTGGTAGGTCCCGGTATAATTCTTTTTTGCTTCTATCCATGCAGGAGGCAGTGACTGACCGGGTACTGGTGCTGGCCCGGGAATTTGCGCGGCGAAAGAGCTTTTCACCGAAAATCCCAAAGCCAAAATCGCGAGCAATACAAAAAAAACCGCCCGCTTGTTCGGTTTGAAAAATTTCAAAATATTTGAAGTCGATGCTTTGTTGCTGTTCACCCGTTTTTTTGTTTATATTTGAAAGCTGGAATTGCGCGCTTAGCGGCCAAAAAACGTATTCGGGCTGGCGGCTTGGCGCACTCCGTTTTGGATCAGCATTTGCGCTTGGCTTGTCATTTGACTCATCATTTGAGAACTGGACATACCTCCGCTTCCCGGGTTGGCTATTTGATTGGCTCCCTGCTGGATGACCTGGGAGATCATTTGATTCACCATTGCGGTTGCAATTTCCGGGATACTCTGCGCCATAGAAAGCATTTGAGTTTTCATGTGAATAACGACATCATTTGCCAATGTCTTGATATCGGAACCGGTGGTGGTGATATTTTGTCCCTTGTAGTCCGATCCGGCCGGAACAGAGACTTTGGCGCCGCTTGAGGTCGTGACTGTTTTGTCGCCCGGAGCGGTAAGTTTTTTCCCATTGCTGGCGGTCATTTCCTTGCCCGCGTATCCTTGTCCGGCTTGACCCTCCGCCTGCTTGGCGGCCGCCTCCTGCTCGTAGGCAGTTCTGTTGATTCCTGACCCGACCACAGTCCAGTAGGCCAGGTCATTTTGTGGCTGGGCGGCGGCATTCCAGGCTACCCAGGGGTTCATTGATTTCCCCAGCTGGAAAATCATACTGGCGTCGCCATTTTGGACATAGTTTTGAAGATCGGGTCGCAGGGATGCGGGGTTTGTCATGACCGCCATCATAGCCGGGTTGATCACTCGCTGCTGTATTCCGATGGCGGCGCCCGAGCTCAAGCCCCGGAAAAAGTCGCTTGTGATCTGATCGGAATATCTTGTTGCCGAGCTGAAGATGAACATTTTCCAGTCGCTGATGATCGCCCCTGCGACGCCGTCCACCGGAACGCCGCTTGATTGGAGCAATGACATGAGGCGCGTTTGGATGATGCGAAGAGCCGCCATTTTGAGGTTGGCAAGAGTCGTTTCATAAATGCTCTTCATCATCTTCTCTTGGGTTATCTGAAAAATTGTTGACGCCATGTTTGTGCCCCATGCTTCAGCGCAGGCGGCGGGCGTGAAAGCCGTGTTCAAAAAAGCGAAGAGAAGCAGAACCATCAATATTTTGTTTGTTTTTTTGTTCATTGTTTATTGGGGAAAATTCACAAATTCAATTCCATACTCATTCAATATTTGAATAAATTGACTTTGCAGTTCCGTTGATTTTTGAACAACTGTCTGAATGCTTGAAGCGGCGGCGAGGCTTTTCATCGGATCAGCGGCGTTGAGCGAAATTTGATCCTTGAGGCTGATCGTATAGAGCGCGAGCTGAAGCATCGATTTGTGGATGTCTTTCAGGATATATGGCACCGCTATTTTTTTCATCTGGTCGATTCCGACTTGGGCTTTCGCGGCGTATGAAGCTATTTTCGCGCTGTCGCCGGAGGAAAAAGAAGAAAACAAATTCATGCCCTCCGCGTTCAATTGCGATTGCAAGTTTTGTGGTTGATCCACCGGAAATGGAGAATTGGAAGCAAAGATGAAAGCGGCTTGGGCGAGATATTTTTCGATCTCGGCCTTCTGCGCGGCCTTCAATTCTTCATCCGACAGATCCTTGTCATCAATCGCCGGCAAGATGTTCAACTCGCTGTCTTTGACCTCCGGCATATTTTTCGTGATATCCACCGCCTGAAGAGCGTTTTGGGAAACCTGCGCCAGATCGTCCGAAGAAAAAGTCGGATTGTCGACAAAGCTGGTGTCGGTTTCCGCTTTGTCTTTCGTGAACTGCATCAGTTGGCCGATCATTTCATTGGTGAGATTCGGATTGTTCGGGTCAGAGCTCAAATCGGCTATCGCATCGGCTCCGAGAAAATCGGTTTGCCCGCCTGCCGGCGAGGCAAGGCCGTTTTCGGAGGTTTGATCCGCGGAAGTTGAATCAGTGGTTGTTTTTGCCGCAGTGTCACTCGCCGAAATAGCGCTTGCGGGGGTCGCGGACTCTGCGACAACAACAAGTTTGTCTCCGGGAGCCGGCTTCAAGGGATTGTATCCACTCTCGACTTCTTTTCCGTCCGAATATCCGTCTCCGTCAGTGTCGGCTTTCAACGAGTCGGTTCCGATCGCCTTTTCCTCCTGGTCCGTCAGTCCGTCCTGGTCGCTGTCGAGGAAAAGGGAGTTGCTATTTTGGCTTTGAGCCAGCGCAAAAAGCGTCGTCGCAAATACAACGAAACTCACAGCAAGAATGGCTATGATTTTTATCTTTTTCACCCCGTTAGAAAAACAATAATTATTCTTTCTTCGCCCCGCCAGATTCAAATATATTTGCTATATTTTCTAACGGGGTTCATCAGCTTGATTATACCATATTTTTCAAGCGTCAACAAAAAGAAAATGTTGATAAGTTAGGCTGGATTGTGCTATAGATATTATATTGATAAAATTACAAAAACTATGCTGAAATTGATTCAAAAATTTTTGCAAAAAATCGAAAACTACCCTCTCACTTTCACCGGCTGGCTGACAGCCTTTTCAGCAATTATTGCTCTTCGGATGATTGGAGAAAATCTCCTTTCCGGCTTTGCGGACAAATCGCTCACGCTTTTCATCGGTTCGACGCTAGCCGCCTATTTATTCTTTGCTTTTTCTTATCTTTTGGTGCTTATTTTCCTTGTCTTTTGGCTAAAAGAAAGTGTGAAAAAAGTGGCAAATGTCCTTCTTTGGGGGTTTTTGCTGGCAATTTTTCCGCCGATTATTGACAAAATATGGTGTGGGCAGAATTTTTGCTGGAGCTTTTATGCTTTTGACAGTCTCAAAGGGCTTTTTGCGTGCTTTTTCTCGTTTTTTGGGAACAACGCTGCGATCGGGATCACCTATGGCGTGCGGGTCGAGGTGGCACTGGCGATCATATTTGTCATAATATATGCTTATATAAAGCAAAAAATGGCAATAAGAGCCTTTTTGGCGGGGATTTTTACTTATGTTGTTCTTTTTGTTCTCGGTTCTTTTCCGTCTTGGCTGGCATATCTCTATTTTTTGCCGAAAAAGAGCGTTTTTTCGGTTGAAAACTTTGATATCGCCGGCCTTTTTCTCACACCGGCAAGCTATTTTTCCATAGCCGAAACGGATTTTATAAACGCGCTCAATGTCAAGATGAATTTGATCTATGCCTTTTTGCTTGTGCCGGTTCTAATCTTCTTTTTTTGGCTTTTTTATCGCGGAAAACTCTGGCCGGTCGCGAGAAATATTCGCTGGATCCAGATCATGATTCATGGCGGATTGATCCTTGTTGGCGCGGGATTGAGCGCTTTCTATTTTCCAAATAACATAATTATAAACATTTTTTCCTTTTTTGCCCTTTCAAACTTGATTCTGGCCGCTATTTTCGCCTGGCTGGCTTCGGTATTTCTCAATGATCAAATTGATCTCCCGATTGACAAAATGACGAACAAAGGGCGACCGCTGGCGACGGGCGCAGTTTCCGGCGAAGATTTTCGCCAGCTTTTTTGGGTATGCTTTGTTTTTTCGCTCATTCTCGCAATTACCGTCGGAGTGAAATTCTTTTTAGTAATCTTTGCCTACCAAGCCATTGGTTGGGCTTATTCCGCTTGGCCGTTCCGTCTCAAGAGATTTCCGATTGTCGCGAGCTTTCTCTCGGCTCTCGCTCTTACGCTTTTGTTTTCAAGCGGATTTTTACTTCTTGCTGATGGGCAGAATATCAGTCGCTTCCCTCAGCAGGTTTTCTGGCTTTTGATTTTCGCTTTCACAATGTCTCTTCCCATAAAAGACTTGAAAGACATTGAGGGCGACCGGGCGGATGAAGTCTGGACAATCCCTGTTCTTCTGGGCGAAACGTGGGCGCGGTTTGCGATCGGTCTTGGAATTTTTCTCTCTTATGCTTTGAGTGTCGTCTGGCTCAACGCGAGAGTGCTGTTTCTTCCGGCAATGATCCTTGGCGCGCTTTCCTTTTGGATTTTGCAGACAAAAAAAATATCACCCCGAAGAGTGCATATTTTTGTTTTCGGCTTTTTGTTCCTTTATGTTTTTCTGATAGTCTATTTGGTCTTCTGGCCCGCGGTGAAAATTTGATATAACTTCGCCCAATCCTCCACCTTCAACTTTTCCGCTCGCACTGTCAGATTCAGGCCGGCTTTTTTTAATGCTTCAGAGATAGTTTCTTTTGAGAGATGCAAGCTATTAGCAAGATTGTTCACCAACATCTTTCGCTTGGCTGAAAACCCGGCTTTTACAAGAGTGAAAAACTCGCTTGCGTCAGCCTTGGGTGAATTCTTTTTTCTTTTAATTCTGATCACGGCTGAATCAACTTCTGGGATGGGGTCGAAATTTTCTTTTTCGACCTCGAAAATAATTTCCGGATCGGCATAGAATTTCACGGAGATGGACAAAATGCTTTCTTTTGCGTCTTGCGCGATAATCCTCTCCCCGACTTCTTTTTGAACCATCAAAATCATTTCTCCCGGTGGATATTTTGTTTCAAGAAACAAGCGAATAATTTTGGAAGCTATATAATATGGCAAATTGGCAACGACTTTATAATTCTGAAAATTATTTTCTTCGATTAATTTCGGAATATTTATTTTCAGGATATCTTCGTTGATAATTTCAATATTTTTGAATTGTTTTTGGAGCGGCTCGATCAATCGCTGATCAATTTCAACTGCCAAGATATGGGTACTTGAGATGGCCAAGTATTTTGTCAAAATGCCTTTTCCGGGGCCAATTTCAAGGACATTGTCAGTGGATGACAAATTCGCCGAATCTACAATTTGTCGGGCTATATTTTCGTCTGTGAGAAAATTTTGACCTAGTTTTGTGGGCATAACTTTAGTTTAATATTTCCTCCACCTTCACATTGATTACTCCCGCGCCGATGTCGCCGATCTTTTGAAAGGCTTTTTTGTTGAGGTCGATCACACGGCCTTTTCCATACGGCCCACTGTCGTTCACTTGCACGATCACTGATTTTCCATTGGCGCGGTTTGTCACGCGAAGATATTTTCCTTTGGCGAAGTCGAGACTCGCGCAAGTGAGGTCGGAGCCGAATACATACCAGGTCGCGGCGCCTGACTGGGTTTTCCCGACGATTATTTTCGTTCCCGTCACTTCAATTTGGGAAACCGGCTGTTTGGTTATTTTTGTTCCAAGCAAAGCGCGATTGGTTTCCTTGCCGTTGGTGTAGGTCACTTTGTAGGTTTTTTCTCGAATCCCCTTTTCTCCTTTTTGTTTGGTTTCTTTTTTGCGCCAAAGGACGGTGTTGTCTTCTTTTTCAACGGTCTGGAAGGGGATATCTTCTTCGAGCGTTACTTCTTCAAAATTGATTCGCGTGATTTTGATGGCCAGGTTCGGTGAAAGGAGAGAGGGTTTGTCAGGCGCGACTTTGTCCGCGTGAGACAAGGCTATATTCGCTTCATTGATTGCGTCTCCGACACTTGTTCCGAGCGTATCAAACTTGATATCCTTCCCGTCCACTTCAATGGAGATCGGCATTGCTCTCTCGATTGTTATTTTCGATCCGGGAAAAATTTTCGCGTCCGGCGTTGGGAAAATAAAGTCTTTGTCGTTCAGCGCGATATTTTTTTCGGCGAGAAGTTCGGAAACAGTTGTGGCCGATGCGGAGGTTGCAAAATAGTTTCCATTGTCAGCGATGCCAACCGCAAACGGCTTTTTGGCGTCAAAAGTCCTTTTGCCAAAAGGCCAAAAAAAATACAAAACGGCGGCAATTGCCAAAAACAGGAGCAAAATTGAGTTTTTTTTCTTCATAAGAAAACAGCCCTAACTAGCTGTATAATATACACTATTTCGAAAAAAAGAAAAAGCCCGGCTTCACGCCTGCCTTTGCCTGTATTGAATTGCCTCCGCGAGGTGCGGAAGTTCGATGTTTTCCGTGCCGGCGAGGTCGGCGATGGTGCGGGCGATTTTTATTATCCTGTGATAGGCTCGCGCGGAAAGTTGAAGTTGATTGACGGCTTTGCGCAGTAGCTCCAGTTCTTTTTCACCAAGTTTGCAAAATTCTTTCATTTGCTGGCCGGTCATTTCGGAATTGGCGATGATGCCGTCGAGGTTTTTGAATCTGGCTTGTTGCATGCCCCGCGCGGCGATGACTCTTTGGCGGATTGAATCGCTGCTTTCCCCCATTTTTTCGCTTGCCAGCTTGTCGAACTTCATTCGAGGCACTTCGATGTGAATATCGATGCGGTCGAGAATAGGGCCGGATATTTTTCGTTGATAGCGGATGATGTTTGACGGAGAGCAAGCGCACAATTTTTCCGGGTCGGTCGCGTTTCCACACGGACACGGATTCATCGCGGCAATGAGCGTAAATCTGGCCGGGAAAGTCAATGTCGCTTGGGCGCGGGAAACGGAGATGCTCCCGTCCTCCAGCGGCTGGCGCAAGTTTTCGAGAACCATCCGTGAAAATTCGGGAAACTCGTCGAGAAACAAAACTCCGCGATGCGCAAGGCTGATCTCTCCGGGTCGGGGAAACTGCCCGCCGCCGACCAGTGAAACCGCCGAGGCGCTGTGATGGGGGCTGCGGAACGGCCGCTCCGAGACGAGCGCGACTTCGCGAGGAAGTTTTCCGGCGATCGAAAAAATTTTGGTGATCTCGAGCGCTTCCGGAAAAGTGAGCGGAGGGAGAATTGAGGGAAAAGTTTTGGCGAGAAGCGTCTTTCCTGATCCGGGCGGTCCGGAAAACAGAACATTGTGCGCGCCGGCCGCGGCGATCTCAAGCGCGCGCTTGGCATGTTCTTGTCCTTTGACGTGCGCCATGTCAAATTGGCAGCTTTGATGGTCGAACAATTTTTGAAGATCCTGCTCGGGGTGCGGATAGATTTTTTTCTCTCCCAAAAGATGTGCGACCAAATCTTTGAAATCTTCAACCGGAATAACTCGGAGGCCTTTTACGATACCGGCCTCGCTTGCGTTTTGGCGGGGAACGAAAATTTCGCCAATATTTTTTTCTTTGGCCATCATCGCGATCGGCAGAACGCCGTTCACGGGGCGGATATGCCCGTCGAGCGAAAGTTCGCCGACAAACAATTTTCCGCCGGTGTCAAAATCTATTTGTTTTGTCGCGAGCAAAAATCCGAGCGCGATCGGCAGATCATAGAGAGGCCCGACTTTCTGGATATCGGCCGGGGCGAGATTCACCGTCACGTGGCCGCACATATGGGGCGGTTTGAAGCCGCAATTCTTGATGGCGGCGTTCACGCGGTCTTTGGATTCTTTGATCGTCGCGTCGGGGAGCCCCACGATCGAAAAAACATACATGCCCGGATGCGTGTCGGCTTCAACTTCGACGAGGTGGCTGGTGAGCCCAAGAGTTGTGGCACTTAAGACCTTCGAGGACATTGGAATTTTAAAACTAATACAAATAAAAGTATTGCTCCAACCGCGATATAAACATCTGCTAGATTAAATACCGGCCAAAATTTAAGGTCAATATAATCAACGACACAGCCGAAATGAAGACGGTCAATGATATTGGATATCGCGCCGGAAAAGATCAAGATTAAAAATATTTTTTGATAATAACTTTTGGTTTTTGTCAGCAGATAAATTAAGACGGCGATAATAATTATCCAGACAAAATAAAAAATCGCCGGAGCAATCGGAATGCTCCAGGCGATATTTTGGTTGCAAATAGAATTGCTCGAAAAATATTTTGATAGCTGATCAATAAAAACGAGAACAGCAAAAAGAAAAAGCAATTTTATTTTGGTTTTCATTTTCCCTCCTAAAAATTTATTTCCCGTCGCAATCAATGCAGGTGTCCGCTTGCGGGTAGGCGCGCAGGCGTTCGAGCGGAATTTCTTTTTGGCAATTGGCGCAAAATCCGTATGTCCCACTTTCCATCGACGCGATGGCTTTTTCAACTTTTTCAAGTTCCGACTTCATTGCTTCATCGGCGGCGAGATTGTTCTCATACATATCCATTTCATCGGCGTTGGCTTCTTCGTCGCGATCGACTTCGGGGAAAGTTGTTTCATATTCGCGGTCGGTCTTTTTGTTCGCTTCAGTTTGCGACAATGTTTTTTCGATTCTTTGTTTTTCCTCCAAAAGCTTTTGCTTGAGTTCCTCCTGGATTTGTGGATCGATCATTGATTTGAATTAGTGTTAGGCTTTGATCAGTATAGCATCAATAATAAATGCATTTCAAGTGCCGCAAATTCGCTTTGCGCGTTTTCATATCAAGTTCGATTGCGATGGCGTCGAGGCGATAATTTGAACCCTGCAAATTGTTTTTTCGCAGGTAGGCGGAAAGTATTCTCGAAAGCTTTCTGTATTTTCCCCGGCTGATGGCAAGTTCCGGTGCATGGGAGTTGCTCGTTCCCTTCTGGCGGGTTTTCACCTCGGCGAAAATTATTTCATTGTTTTTTGTGTCGCGGACGACAACATCGATTTCTCCGACTCTATACCCAAACTTGTTTTCAAAATTCATTTCCAAAATTTCACATCCCCGCGCTTTGAAATAGTTGGCCGCGATTCGCTCGCCGAGGTTGCCGATTTCTTTTCGTGGGTCGAGATTGCTATTCATATATCCCAATCATAATATATTTCCTCCAACAAAAAAACCGCCCTGGAAGGCCGCCTACTTAACTTGAAATATGAAATTGAAAATATCTGAAACTGGCGGGCCCAAGCGCCCGCAAATAATAATAAGTGGCGGGGCCCGCCAGTGTTTGACATACACCAGTATCTCAACCGAGAACCGCGCCGGGTGAAAGCGCTAAGTGTCTACAGCGGGATACATTTTGCGTATATGTCATCTGTTATCGATACCTCTCTACGGTTGAAAGAACCTTGTATTTTTGTTTTTTATTTTTGAAAAATGACAAAAATATTTATTTTTGTTTTTTACCCTTTCCGCGTTGGGAAAAGCTAGATATAGAGAAGTTATCGAGTTCCAATCACAAATAGGGGGAAATTGTGATTGGAACTCGATAACCTTTGTTTTTCAAGGTACATATACAGTATAGCAGATTTTTCGGGAAAGGTCAAATGCCTAGCGGCAAATAAAAAATAAAAAATAAATATTTAAGTGTCGCTTCGCGACATTTTTTCTATTTTATATCTTATATCTTTTTTATTTCTCCGACATATAGTCCAGAGTGGCTCGGGTTGTGTCCTTGGAAGTTCCGATAACCAGGAAGTTTGCGATTACGGAATAGTCAAGAGATATGCCTGCCGGGCTTGAAAAATTGGAATATCGGATATCGGCATTCTTGTATCGGCTGGAATTGAACGATCCCGCGTCGGTCGGTGTTTGGCCGGAAAAGACGGGAGTTAAATCTTTTGTCATTGTCGGTTCCCAGATCTTCATTTCCTCAGCGAGGCCTGCCGACGTGACGGTTTTGAACACAAGTCCCAACTTGGCGGCGCCTGTCTCCTTTTTCACGAAAAGGCTATAGTCTTCAGAAAGCTTCATTGCAACTGCGTCCGGAACAGTGATGCCAAAACCGACAAAGAAATCCTTTTTGCCAATCGGCTGATTTGTCTGGTCAAGCACTTTTACTTCGATTAGATCACCTTCTGAAGCGGTTGCGACAAAATCGGTTGTGAATGTCGTTGCGGCGCTCTTGATTGCCGTCGAGCCTTGGGATGTGTCAACAATTAGTTTGCGCAAATTGTTGTTTTGAGGAATGTCGGATGGAACAGTGGCGGTCGGTTCAGTTCCGGGCGAAGTAGCTTTATTGGCTACGGGGGCCGTGGAAGTTGCGCCTTTGATATAAAACCAATAATAATAAAATCCTGCCGCGGCGATTATTACCGCGAGCAGGATGGCAAGTGAAATAAATATCGCCTTCTTCGGTTTTTTGGGAGCGGACTGCATTTCAGTTTGCGGTGGAAAAATATTTTCCGCATCAGCTGGTTTTTCGGAAAAAAAAGATTGAGAAGAGGACGGCTTCAAAGCGGAAAGGTCTGGTTCCGGGGAAGAGGCAGGCGGCGGAGTCGGCATTGACTGAAAAGGGTTTTCTGTTTGGACATCTCTTCTCGGGGAAATTGGCTGCGGTTGCCTAGATTCCTCGCCGGCCAAAGATTGAAGCGGAGAAATAGTTTTTTCGGCCGGGGGAGAAAAACGGCTTTCTTCCGCAACGACAGGTTGACCCGAAGACCCCTTTTCAAAGTTTTCTGTGTCTTCTTTGAATGTCCGCACTTTGCCGTGAAAATTCGGCAACTTGTTTGCGAGGCTTGGATCTCCCGATCCCGAGCTTGAATTTTTGAATTGAAACATTTTGTTTTTCCCTATTGAATATCCCGCTAAGCGAAGTTATTCAATAGAGTGTTTTTTATTTTTTAGCGTAAATCTATTTTACACTATTTTCTAATCCTCGCATAGTGAGGTTCATTCTTCCAAGGCTGTCGATTTCTTTTACCTTGACGGTCACGACCTGTCCCACTTTGAGAGCATCTTCCACCTTCTCGGTTCGCTGTTCGGAAATTTCGGAGATGTGAATGAGCCCTTCTTGTCCCGGCAAGACTTCAGCGAAGGCGCCAAAATTCATCAGGCGCGTGATGCGTCCCTGAAAAATTTCTCCGGCCGCCACTTCGCGAGTGAGATTCGTCACCCAGTCCGACGCTTTCTTCCCCGCTTCGGGATTCGCGGCGGTGATGAAAACCGAGCCGTCATCTTCAATGTCGATCTCCACGCCGGTTTCGTCGATTATCTGATTGATGATTTTTCCGCCCGGCCCAATCACATCGCGGATCTTTTCCGGGTTGATTTTGAGGATGATGATTCTCGGGGCGTATTGAGACATTTCAGCGCGAGGAGCATTGATAGTTTCATTCATTTTGTCGATGATCGCGATCCGATTTTTCTCGGACTGCTCAAGAGTATCGCGGATCATATCAGCGGTGAGTCCGTCCACTTTCACGTCAAGCTGGATAGCGGTGATTCCTTGTTTTGATCCAGCGATTTTGAAGTCCATTCCGCCGAAGTGATCTTCCGGACCCTGGATGTCGGAAAGCAATTTATATTTTCCATCCGTGCCCACAACAATGCCGACGGAAATTCCTCCAATTACCGCCTTCATTGGAACGCCCGCGTCGAGAAGCGCGAGGTTTGAAGCGCAGGTGCTGGCCATTGAAGAAGAGCCGTTTGAAGAAAGAACTTCACTGACGGTCCGGATTGTGTAGGGGAAACTATCCTTGTCGGGAGCAACGATCGTGAGGGCTTTTTCAACGAGTGCTCCATGGCCGATGTCGCGCCGTCCCGGTCCGCGCATAGGTTTCACTTCTCCGACGGAAAAGGGCGGAAAGTTGTAATGGTGCATAAATCTTTTTTTCTCATCCAGCTCCATCGTGTCAATGATCTGCTCCATTCCCGGTCCGCCGAGCGTCACGATCGAGAGCGCTTGCGTTTCTCCGCGCGTGAAAAGCGCGCTGCCGTGCGTGCGGGGCAAAAGGCCGACAACACAGGAAATCGGACGGACTTCATCCAGTTTTCTTCCGTCCGGCCGCTCATCTTTTTCAAGAACTCTTTTTTTGAAAATAGTTTCCATTTCAGAATCGATCACGGCAAGTGCCAGTTCTTTTTTTGCGTTTGCATCCGTCGGGTATTTTTCTTTCACGTACTCTGCAACTTCGGCGAAAAGATCATTTTGCAATTTCACTTGAACAGCATGGTCTTTTTGATACAGAGCTGGAGCGATTTTTTCTGAAAACGCATCAAGAATTTCTTTTTTGAAATCGGCGTCGGGTGCGATGAGGAGTGCTTCTGATTTCGGTTTGCCGATTTCTTTTTGGATATTTTCGATGAAAGCGACGATCTGGTCAATCACTTTTTGCCCTTCGACAAAAGCGTCGAAAAGCTTTTCTTTGGCAACTTCGTTTGCGCCCGTCTCGATCATATTTATTTTCCCTTCGACACCGCAGGCGAAAATACTATAGGAGCTTGCAGCGCTGTCCCCGTTCACGGGGTTGACAACAACTTTTCCATCTTTCTCCCCGATTCGCACTGCTCCGATGGGGCCGTTCCAAGGAATGTCTGAAATAGCGAGCGCCGTTGAAGCGGCAATCGCTCCGACAAGAGCTGGGTCGTTTTCTTGGTCAATGGAAAGCACGGTCACGATCACCTGCACTTCATTTCTCATTTGCTGGTCAAAGAGTGGGCGGAGAGTCCGGTCGATGAGCCGGCCATTGAGCACCGCCTCGTCGGTCGGTCGGCCTTCGCGCTTGATAAACCGGCTGCCTTTGATTTTTCCGGAGGCATAAAATTTCTCTTCGTAATCAGCCATTAAAGGGAAATAGTTGACCCCTTCTCTTGCGTTGGGACTCATCACGGCGGTTGCCAAAACAACGGTATCGCCGTATTGGACGGTGACGGACGCATTGGCTTGATTGGCCAAAAGACCCGTTTCGACAACGAGTTTTTTTCCGGCAAT
>JBAZUC010000005.1:0-28934 GCA_041661585.1 Parcubacteria group bacterium | reverse complement strand
CTTCAAAGGTAAAATTACTAATTTCGATAATAATTAAACCAAGAAAAACATATGTCAAAACCGAATATCCAGCCGCTGGGCGAAAATGTGCTCATTGAACCCACAGAGGTTGATACAAAAACCGCTTCCGGCATCGTCCTCCCTGACGCAAGCGGAGAAAAGCCGCAAGAGGGGAAAGTGATCGCTACAGGCGAAGACAAAAAGATCAAAGTGAAGCCCGGACAGAAAGTGATCTATTCCAAATATTCCGGAAACGAGATCAAAGTGAAAGACAAAGAGTATTTGCTGGTGAAAAATGAAGATATCCTGGCAATTGTGAAATAATATCTCTGGGAAACCAAAAAGAAACGGGGATAATCTCGTTTCTTTTTTTTGTCTAAATTATTGTTTGTTGTTTACTTATTTCCGTTTGCCACTTTTCCCTCCGCCGCCTTCCATTGATCAATTCCGCTTTCCAACTGATAGACATTGAAAAAATTGAGATCAAACAAAACTGCCGCCGCTTGAAAACCTTCTTTCTCGTTCGATCCATATACAATGATCTTTTTCAGCGCCGGAATTTCGCTTTTTCTCGATTCCAACTCGGAAAGGGGAATGTTGATCGCTTGAACTATGTGTTCCTTTGCAAATTCATCTTTTCCTCTCACATCCAAAAATTGAAGAAGATCGGGAGTGATTTGAGCGTCTTTTTTGATCTCGTCGATCATTATTTTTTTGACTTTCGCGCTGTCTTGATCGGATCCGCCGGAAGAAACAAGGGGAAATCCTTTTTCCCGCCAGCCCGGAATGCCGCCCCGCAGATATTTGGCATTCACGAAACCCTGCGAAACTATTTTGTTCACGGCCGTCGCGAGACCCGCCAATTTGTCGCCTTGATTCACAATGAATATATCCGCTGTCCGATCCGTCCCAAGCGCCGTGAAAAAATCTTTGTCCAATTTGTCCGCCTGAATATTCACCGCTGTCGCAATATGCCCGCGGCCAAATTCTTCGGGACTACTTGTGTCCGCCAAAAATATTTTCGAGTTGCTTTGAATTTTTCTGAAAAGATCTTCCGGCATAGCTGAAGGAGCCTTGAGTATCTCCTCATTGGCTTTTTGTTCGTCTCTGCCCGGCTGGCCGTTTTTCCAGTTTGAGACAAGGGGTTTCAGAAGAAACCAGAGAAGAAGCAAGACAATCAATGAAAATCCGACTACGAAAACTTTGTGTTGATTTTTTTCGTTTTGCATATGTTTATTCCAAAATACTTCCAATGAATTCCGGATAACCTCTCGCAAAAATATCGATATCCATCTCCTTTTTCCCTTCAAGCTGGATTTTTTTCAAAATTACCAATCCATTTTTCGCTTGAACGGCGACTTTCTGATTGTATTGTATAATTTTCCCGTGTTTTTCGCCAGTATTCATATCGGGAACGGTCTCTATCTCCAACAATTTCAGCCTTTTTGGCTGATTTTTTAGGTTCAAAATTGAATATATTCCCGGCCAGGAATGATAGGCTCGCCAAGAACGGCTTATTTCTTCGGCAGCGCTGTTCCATTCAATCTTTCCATCTTCACGCAAGACCTGCTTGCAATAAGTCGCCTCTCCATGATTTTGAGCAATCGGCCTTATTTTTCCTTGAGTCCAGTCGGGGAAAAACCCCACAATCATTTTCGCGCCTAATTGCGACAACTTACCAAGCAGAATATCCGCCGTTTCATCTTCGCCGATCTCGATCTTTTCCTGCACCAATATATCACCCTCATCCATTTTTTCGTTCATCTTCATCAGCGTGATCCCTGTTTCTTTGTCTCCGTGCAAGATAGCGCTCTGCACGGGTGATGCTCCGCGATATTTTGGAAGAAGGGAAGCATGAATGTTTATCGCCCCATATTTTGGAATTTCCAATATAGCTTTCGGCAATATTTTTCCATAAGCAGCGACGATAAAAAGATCCGGCTCGATGTTTTTTATTTCCTCGTCTAGTCCGATGACGCGCAAATTTTCCGGCTGAAATATTTTGATCTTGTTTTTCAGCGCCAAATCTTTCACCGGAGAAAACTCTATCTTCTGTTTTCGTCCAACCTTTTTGTCCGGTTGAGTGAAGACTGCCGCAATATTATATTTGTTATCGATAAGCAATTTCAAAATCCCCGCTGCAAAATCGGGAGTGCCAAAGAAGATGATTTTTGTTCTCTCTTTATTCATCTTTTATCGCCCGGTCGATCACCAAAATTCCTTCAAGATGATCGATCTCGTGCTGAAGCACGCGGGCAAGAAGGCCGTCGGCCTTGATCTTGAATTTTTTTCCTTCCAGGTCCCGCGCCTGAACCTTCACTTTGATCGGACGCTCGACCGGAAAAAATTTCCCAGGAAAACTCAAACAGCCCTCTTCAAAAATATCTTTTTTTCGCGAAGATAATTTTATTTTCGGATTGATCAGAACAAAAGATTCGTTATCGATTCGTATGACACAGATCCGAAGATCCGATCCAACCTGTGGCGCCGCAAGACCCACTCCTTTTTCAACCTCCATCGTTTTTGCCATATCAAAAACCAACCGCTGGACTTTCGGACTTTTCAGTTCATCAACTTTGACTTCCCGCGTTTTTCGGCGCAAAAAATCATTTGGATGTTTGATTATCTTGAGCATATTTTTTGCCTAAAATATCGAAACTGGATCCACATCGACCGACCAGCCTTTGCGCAAAGCCCCGATCACAGACCGAACTGGCAAGTCGCCGATATTTTTTTTCGGATCGAATTTCAGAAGAATATTTCGCGCATACATGCCTCTTTTTTGAACTGACATGGGCGCATACGGGCCGACTATTTCAATCTCATTATTGCTCGTCGCTCGCAGCAAGTCAAATGCATATTTGGTTTCACTTTCAGCTTTTCTCTCGGATTTGTCGCGATAGACAAGCTTTGCAAATTTGCGAAACGGAGGATAGGACAACTTTTTTCGCACGGCGAGTTCGCGCACAAAATATTTTTTGAGTTCACTTTTTTCCAAATAATCAAAAAGGGGATTGCCGCCGAAAAAGGATTGAATTGCCAAAATTCCATTTTCATTGAGTAGGTTCGCCATATAGAAAAGCCGGGAAAGCGCGAGCGCCCTCGAATTGAATTCGATTCCGTCCGTGAAATCCCGTCCAGAGATCGAAGCGGCCAATTCGATGCCGTCTGAATATATTCCCTTGATCGCCGATTGCGTTCCGACAAGAATATCGATTTTCCCTGCCGAAAAATCTTGCAGTATGCTCCGGTATTTTTCCAAACTTTTCGCTGCGTCCGCATCAAGACGAACAAGGCGCGCAGCAGGAAAGAGCCGTTTGATCTTTTTTTCGACCGTTTGCGTTCCGATCCCACGATGCGAAAATTGAAATCCGCCGCAAGAGGGACATGCGCTGAAGAGCTCCATTTTGTAGGCGCAGTGCAAACAGCGATATTGAGACTTTTCTTCCGAATATATGAGCGCCCGATCGCACTTTGGGCATTTCAAAACTTTTTTGCAATTTTCGCATGTCGTACGGGTGGAAAAACCGCGCCTGTTCACAAAAACGACAGCTTGTTTTTTGTTTTTCACAATTTCGGCCAAACGGCTGTATAGCATGCCTGAAATAGGAAAGTCCGGATTTTTCTTTTCCTTTTCCAACAAAGCGATCTCGACCTTGGGAAAATCACTTTTATCGATTTTTGTTTTGACTATTTCTATTTCACGATTTTTTGCCCGGTGCAAAATCTCGGCCGACGGAGCAAAGCTTTCCAAAACCAATTTTGCGCCGGAAATATCGGCCAAAAATTCCGCCCCCCGCACTCCGCTGTAGCGGGGCATTGATTCCCACTGCTTGAATGAAATATCCTGCTCGTCTTGAACAATGACAAGCCCCAGATGAGAAAACGGCAAAAATATTCCTTGCTTTGAAGCAATTATTATTCTTATTTTTCCCGTCTTTATTTTTTCCCACCAACTATAATATTGCCCTTTTGTTATTTTGCTGTGAATGAGCGCGATCTCTTCGGAAAATTGAGCATTCAGTTTTTCATAAACTCCGTGCGAAAAAAATATTTCCGGCGCGAGTATGAGACATTGCTTTTTCTTTTTGAGGCATTCCCGGATCAGATCGGCGTTTATTTTATCTCTCTTTTTCCCGCTTCCGAACAACAGAAATTTGTTTTTTCTGCTGTTTATAATTTTCAATGCTTCCTCTCCGATCTCACTCGGCTTTTTTGATATTTTTGATAATTTTTTGTTTTTGTCTCTCTGCTTCACCACTTTCGGAACCATCAGCTTGAGCACCGACCCGAGCGGAGAAAAATAGTACTCGGAGATTTTTTGGGCAAGCTCGATTTGATTTTCACTCAAAAGTTTTTCTTCTATGACCGACCTGATATTTTTCAATTTGAGCGAGCCTTGCCTTGAAGATTTCTCGCTTGAACGGACAACTATGCCTTGAATATCGCGAAAATAGAAAGGCGCCGAAACCATCGTTCCCGGCGAAATATTTTCACTGTGCCAATATGAAAAAACCTGCGTGCGGCTGACAGGAAGAGGAATGATGGGAGCCACTTGAATGATGTATCTTTTCATTTGATATTGATATTCGCCGCGAGATATCCGACCCCGAACGGCGCTTCGTAGCTCAAAGATTTCACTTCCCAGCGCAGTCCGGAAATCGCGCCGAGCAGCATAGTGATCGAGCGAAGACCGCATTCACCGGCTTCTTCAATGAGAACCGGATCCATTTCCAAAAGGCTCTTGATATTTTTTCGCTGGACGATCTCGACGACTTTCCGGTCAAAGATCCTTCCTTGCGGAGAATATCCGGCCGGCGCTCCCTGGGAAACGCGATGCGACAGATCACTGCTCGCGACAAGAGAGATGACCTTCGAAGAACTTTGCAAAACTTTTCCAAGAATTTCCCCGAAACGGAAATGATATTCGATCGGGAGCATTGAAAAGGACATATGGATCAAGCGCGGATTGTACGCCGCGTCTTTTTCGCTGATCAGATAGTGAAGCGGAACAAGCGCCCCGCGGTCAAGTTCGAGTTCGCGCACCAGGCCGACCGGCAAATGCGACTCTCGCGAAAGTTTCACGATTTCGTCGACAAGTTCGCGATCGTTTTCAAAAACAAATTTTCGCTGATCGCCGAAAGACCCCAGACCGCCGCGGAGTGTCGGGGAATAATTGATCATAAACTTGTCATATTGCACCGGCCCGTGCGGAGAGATGATCACGATCGTGTCGGCTTTCACCGCCCGGAATTTTTCCCCGATCTGCTTCATGGCGTTCACGGTTTTTCGCGCCAAATTCAAGTTGCTTTTCCCGATGGAGGGAATGATCAGCGTGGGATGGGGAATGATGGCCGAGAAGCGGATCATAGGCTTGAAATAGTTGCCTTAACACAGGATCTTTGATAGAATTTTAGCATAATAATACGAAATTTTAAAGCTCTATGAAAGAACGCGAAAAAGTTTATTGGCATCTCAAGAAAGAGGACAGAGAGGTATACGAAACCGTTTCCGGCGAAATCGACCGCCAGCAAGAAGGCCTCGAAATGATCCCGTCGGAGTCATATGCATCGCGCGCGGTTTTGGAAGCCATTGGGTCGGTTTTTGAAAACAAGTATTCCGAAGGGTTCCCAAAAAAACGCTATTATGGCGGCCAGAAATACACGGACGCAGTCGAACAAATTGCCATCAAACGCGCGAAAAAGCTCTTTGGAGTCTCCCACGCCAATGTTCAGCCATATTCAGGTTCTCCGGCCAATTTTGCGGCCTTGAACGCTCTATGCGCTCCAGGAGACACGATCATGGGCATGGATCTGCGCTTTGGCGGACATCTGACTCATGGCTGGAAAGTGAGCGTCACGGGAAAATATTTCAATTCCGTTCAATATACAACCGACAAGAATGGCTATATTGATTTTGACGAAATTGAAAAGCTTGCCAAAAAACACAAACCGAAAGTGATCATCTGCGGCTACACCGCCTATCCGCGAACAATCGATTTTGAAAAATTCGCAAAAATTGCCAAGCAGGTCGGAGCCTATCTGATGGCCGACATCGCTCACATCGCAGGACTGGTCGCCGCCGGTGTTCATCCCAGTCCGGCCGGAATTGCAGATATTATTACGACAACCACTCACAAAACTTTGCGCGGTCCGAGAGCGGGAATGATTTTGTGCAACGGCAACCCTTCTGATCCGTTGAAACCTGTGAAAAATCCAACCAAAAAAGATCTGCCGACCTTGGTCGATCGTTCTATTTTCCCCGGTATGCAGGGAGGGCCACATATCCATACGATTGCCGGCATCGCCGTGGCTCTGAAAGAAGCCTCGACCAAGGAATTCAAAATTTGGGCCGCGCAAGTCGTGAAAAACGCCAAAAAGCTGGCAGATATTTTCAACGAACGCGGTTTGCGTTTGTCAACCGGCGGAACGGACAATCATTTAATCTTGATGGATGTGACGCCTTTCAAAATTGGCGGCAAAGAAGCCGAAGAGCGCCTTGAGGAAATTGGCATTTCTCTCAACAAGAATGCCATTCCGCACGACCCAAATCCGCCCTACAATCCGAGCGGCATTCGCCTTGGCACGCCTTGCGTCACAATTCGCGGCATGAAAGAAAAAGAAATGGAAATTTTGGGAAACACCATCGCGAATACGCTGGAAAGCAAAAAAAATATCAAAAAATCCGCACGGGTCGTGAAAGAATTGTGCCAAGAATTTCCGCTATACAAAGGATTATGAAAATGCTCGACGGTACAAAGTTCGCCAACAAGATCATGCTTCAGTTAAAGAAAAAAGTTGCCACTATGAAACGCAAACCTGTTTTGGCGATGGTTTTGGTCGGCGACGATCCGGCTTCGGCGATATATGTCCGGCGGAAAGGCGTTTTTTGCGGACAAGCGGGGATAGGCTCGGAAACTATCATTTTGCCTGCAAAAACTTCTGAAAAAAAACTTCTCGGTCTGATTGATAAGCTCAACAAAGACAAAAAAGTTTCAGCGATAATGGTTCAACTGCCACTCCCAAAACATATTGATAAGAAAAAAATAATCGAAAGCGTTGACCCGCGAAAGGACGCCGATTGCCTCCATCCGCTCAATTTTGGCAGATTCGCGCAAGAGGGTGAAGGATATTCAGTGGTCGCTCCTGCCACGCCGCTTGGAATTATAAAATTACTCGAAGAATACAAAATTCCCATCGCCGGAAAAAATGCGGTTGTTGTCGGCCGTTCAAACATTGTCGGAAAACCGATGGCACAATTTCTCCTCAATCGCGGTGCAACAATCACGGTCTGCCATAGGCAAACAAAAAATCTGAAAAGATACACTCAAAAGGCTGATATTTTGGTCGTTGCTGTGGGAAAAATAAATATGATCAAAGCTGATATGGTGAAAAAAGGAGTGGTCGTGATCGACGTGGGCGTGAACCGCGGCGAGAACAAAAAAATATACGGCGATGTGGATTTTGCATCAGTTTCCAAAAAGGCCGCATATATAACCCCCGTCCCCGGCGGCGTGGGACCAGTGACAATCGCAATGTTGCTTTGGAATACAGTGAGGTTGGCCGAAAAATAGCTCATTAACAACGCAAACAAAAATATATCCCTTCAGGAGGAATGACTGATGGAAAAATCTAAATCGAAAGAGTCCTCTCTTTTTAAGATTGGACTGTATTTTTTCGGCTGTTTTATCGGTTTTTTTGCCCTTGGAGTCATCCTTTATGGCTGGAACGATATGTTCCTGTTTTGGCCGCCTGAACACCCCAAGGGAAGAGGTCTGCTGTGGGGGTTATCATTTGGAGGACTAGTAGGCTTAGTCATGCTCCTCATAGCCATGCTAGCAGGTAGCTATGCTAGCAGAAAAATTAGAAAAACGCATAATTGAAAAACTTAGACCTAGCTCATAGACCCAAATGATCAAGATATTTCACAGCTCCTCCATCGGGGGAGCTTTTTTTATTTCTACAAAGCCTCTTCTTCGACGTCCGCTGCGGTTTTCAGCTTCTTTTTGGCAAGAAGTTGTTTCACAAGCTCAAGATCCGATGCGCCGAATTCGCGGAAGATATACAAGAGAAAAATATAGATTGCAAACAAAATCGCCGACCAGAGAAGAAAAATATATTTTCCATCCGGAAAAAACATTGAGGCAAGATACATAATCGCCGAAGCAAGCATGATTTTCACGAAACTGGAAAACTTGAACAAATATCCAAAGAAACTATACGAATAAGCGAGAACCAGCACCATTGTGACAAAAGAAGTGATCGAAGTGGCCACCGCCGCGCCCGTGAGGCCGTATTTGTGGATGAAAAAATAGCTGAGGATGATGTTTGTCGCAAGACCCGCAAAGGCGATATACATCGGCGCTTTCACTTTCCCCGCGCCGTTCAAAGCAAAGGCCATGACATAGAAAATTGTGAGAAAAATGACGCCGGCCATCAAGATCGACATCGGACCGGCCGCGGCCAGAAATTTGTTGCCATAGAATATTTGCAAAACCGGACGGGAATAGACGGCCATCAGGATCGCGATCGGCAGAAGAAACATCACCATCAAGCGCAAAGATTGTCCAATCAATTTTTTCGTCTCGGCGTGGTTGTTACTCGAGGTTGATTTGGAAACCGCGGGAAGAATGATGATTGTTAATGCGTAAAATAAAAAATATGGAATGCGCCCGACCGTGATGGCGCCGTTGTATATTCCGGTCAGATAGTCATTTTGCAAAATTCCTTTCACAAGATAGAGATCAATCGTGATCAAAAATTCATAGGCAATGAGGAAAAGCGTCATCGGCCACGCATATTGCAGAAGTTTTCGCCAGTCGAAAAATCCTTCGGGCTTCACTTTTTTGAATTTGTCGAGCGCATTGGCCTCAAAGTATATCGAAAGAGGCGCGAGAATATAGCCGATGATCGCCCCCTCGAGCGCGTACCCTCTTGATTTCAAAAGCAAAGCCAAACCCAAGATGAAGAGCAAGCGGGCAAATGAACGGGAAGTTTTGAGCCAGGCCTGAGTTTTGAACTCGTGCAGGCCGGTGTAGTAGTAGAAATAGAACGACGCGAGCGCGAAAGCGGGGATGACCAGCGTGGAGAGCTGGAAAAGGGGCGTCAGGCTTTTGTCGTGGAGAATGAAAGAGATCACCGGCGCAAGAAAAAAGAAGATGACCGTCACCGCGCCGATGAGTATGAACTGGATCTTAGCTGTCTGCCTTTTGATGATCGGAATGAGTCCGATCTTCGTGTCATATATCTCGCCCAAATATTTCGCCATGGCCGTCGGCACGCCTTGCCCGATGAGAACAACAATCATTGTCGTGAGCGTGACAACGATCCCATACCGACCATACTGGGCCGGACCCAAGATCCGCCCCATTCCGGAATGAATGACATAAGCCGAGAGATTGTATATGATCTCGCTCAATGTCACCCAAAAAAATGATTTTACGAGGAATTTAGACATTGGTTTTTGACTTTATTTCAGCAAATATATCTTCTTTATTCTTTTCTCCGTCAACCACGATCATATTCCAATCTTTAATTTTTCTCTCAAATATTTTTTCTTTCGCCACCAAATATTCCGTTCCCTGATCCGGTTTTCGCTCGCGCTGCATGATTGTTTCAGGTTTTGCATCGATATAAAAGGCAAAATCAGGTTTGGGTATATGTTTTTCAACGCATAACTTGCTATTTTTCCCGGAAAGAAAGTTTATATTCGCCACGCTGTCATAAAAATATCTGTCGGAAATAATATAATCAACTTTTTTCTTTTTCATTCGCCTCCGAAATCTGCAAATATCAATCATAAGAGCAATTTTGCGCAGTTGAATTTCAATCCAATTCGCTTTTGTGACGCCTTTGTCGCTTCGAATTTTTTCTTTGGTTTTCTTCCAGGAAAATATAGGGAATATTTTATACAGCGAAGACACAGAAAATCCCGCGCCATGAAAAAAGAAAAAAGTCTTACCTTGCGACTTGAGATAATCTTTCAAAAATTCAATTTGCGTCGATTTTCCCGAACCGTCGAGTCCGGAAAGGGTGATGAGTTTTGGATATTGACAATATTTTTTCATTGATATAGACTTGGATATCAAGTAATTGTAATTTAATAATCTGGATATAGGGAGGGAGCAACTGATGTTCGTTAAGATTTTCAACAAAACACCGGAACAGTATGCGAAATTGTTAGCTTTTCTGGCCAGTGAGCAAAACATTACCCAAAAGGGCATGGTGTTCGAAGACGAAAAAATAAGAACTGAAGTGGCAAGAATTCCCGCCCAAACAATTGCTTACGTGGCTAAAATTGAGCTCCATAAAGAACAGGATGGCGGAGGTTATGGAAACATGGATATAACCATCGGAATCAGTGTCAGGTGCCTCGGATCCGATGGGAAATTTCGGGGCATTTCCAGGAAAATTCTCGATGACATCCTTGATCTCATGGAAGTCTTCGGGGATTAACGGCTGAACTTTCGCTGTCATGCCGCATCCACCAGGGGTGCGGCATGTTTTTTGTAAAAATACTAAAACTCCCTAATACATCAACACCGCTACCGGTTCCATTTTCGCCACAGGTTTCACGATCTTGTTTTCTTCCATTCCCGCGATCACTTCTTCCACATCCTTATAATATCCCGAATCCTGGAAAACCACACCTTTTGATTTCGCGTTGAACAATTTTACTTTTCTTTCTTTCATTTTTTCAAACAGATCCTCTTTTGTCCCAGCTTTTTCGCTTTCCGGATTTTTGCGCCGTCCTGTTCCATGTCCCGCAGAAAAAAATGTCGATTCGTTTTCGTTCGTGCCGACGCCCAAATACATCGACGTACACATCGAAGAAGGAATGAAAACCGGTTCTCCAGCAGTTGCCCGGACGGCGCCGTTGCGATGCACCCAAACATCTTTCCCAAAATGTTTTTCGCGGTTCACAAAAATATGCGGAGAATCATAAAGGAGCTCCAATTCCGGATTTTTTCCCAAAACTTTTTCGATTGTCTGGTCAAGATTGTGCGTCAAAATGGAGCGATTGGCAAATCCCTGGTTGCCCGCCGCCTGATGGGCTGTCAAAAACATTTTTCCTTCGGGGGATGCCGCGTCGTAGGCGAAAAATTCATCTTTATCTTTGTACTCGGCGATTTTCTTTGCTATTTTGCTATATATTTTTTTCTTTCCCGAACGCCAAAACAATTTCCCGAGTTCAAGCACAATACGCTGGCTCACATGCTCTTTCTTTTTCGGAGTATACAAATATGACGCATATTGGCCCAAAAGTCCCGAACCTGTGTGAAACATGAAAATATATTGTCCTTTTTTGATGCCAAATTTTTCCGCCATTTCGGGGTCTTTTATCTCAGATATTTTCATGAGATCCAGAAAATGATTTCCCGCCGCTCCAAGAATTCCGAGACGAAACTTTCCAATCCACAAAAATAGTTGGGGAATAGCATCCGTTATATTTTGCTTGCTAACTTCCTGATCAAAAAAATTTCCGCCTTTGAAAGTGTTTTTGATCTCGTTTTTCGTCCGTGTCCCGAAATATTTCGTCACCGGCTCAAGTCCGTACCGGCAAATATCAACAACAAGGGAATAGGGGATTGTCGACCCGATATAAGCTTTGGTTGGAACCGGTTTTAAAAGGGCATTAAATAATTTATCAATATTTTCCGGAGTCAAATCAGCATCAGTCAGATTTGTTTTCAAAAACCGCATTCCGCAGTTTGGCGCCGTATCATTGATCTGGGGCAAAAGATATTTTTCGCTTGCAACAACCGTTCCCGTCGGATTTTTGCGGCCTTTTTTGTCATGAACGTCCGAAAGCGCCGCAATGTGATGAAAAACATATTCCTGCGAAGCGGTATTCTCGAGCTGCTTCAAAGTTTTGTCGTTCGGCAAAAGATCTTCGCTTGCGTGCAAAATCACCGGGACTTTCATTTTGTCCGTTTGAAAACGCTTTTTGTGATTGGATAGAGATTCAATATTCATAGTTTTTCATAAACTTTTTCATATTCCTTCACGATTTTCATTATATCAAAATTCGCTCGGACAAAATCAATGCTGCGCCGCGCCAGATCGTTTCTCTTTTCCGGATTGTTATACAGGTACAAAATATTCTCTTTGAGAACTTCGCGGTTTCCGGGAGCGATCAGGATACTGTTTTCATTATTGAGAAAATATTTCAACCTTTCGAGGTTGGACGCAATCACCGGCTTTCCGCAGGCCATCGCTTCAATGACGGCCAGGGGAATATCAAATTTTCCGGCCATCGTCCGCACGGGGAATATCGAAATATCCGAGAGGTTGAAAATATCTTGCATTTCATAACCGCCATCATCAATAAACGCTACTCGGTTCAAAATATTTTCTTTTTCCAATTTCTTGATAATTTCTCTTTTTTTGCATGCGTCTTTTTCATTCTTCACCCGCACAGCGAGATGAAGTTTGAAGTTGTTTTTCATTTTTGCCAAATCAATGAAGCCGGCGACAATATCATCCATATCTCCAAGCCGAACATATTCCCCGGTATAGTTGATGACGAAATCATCCTCGTTCGTTTCAAATTTTTTCATCAGCGCCTGATCCTTCGCCGTAGGGGAGTATTTTTCAATATCAATCCCGGGATAGATTTTTTTGACTTTGCCAAACCCCATTTTCTCCAGTTTTTCTTTCGCGTAATCGGAATATGTGATGATATAGTCCGCGTGAATTATTTTTTTCAATTTTTCTGCTCCGTACAAATCATCCCGAAGTGTCGCCAGCGTTTGGATCGTTTTTATCTTTTTATTTTTGAGGCATAGCTTCAACGCGAATACATTCAGCTTCGTCGGCGTGAAAAACGAATGCAAAATGTCATAATCATTCCCGCCTTTCAAGAAAAAAACTTTCAGCAAAAAGATATACGCCCGGACTTTCTGCGGCCAATCCCATTTCGACGACGTATAAATCTGATGTTGAACAATATTTTCGGGCAGATCATCCACTTTGCCATAGGTCAAAAGATGAATTTCAAAATCACCCGCATATTTGGCGAGAGTATAGGCAAAATTTTTCGACCCTTCGTCCCAAGGGGGACAAATCGGCCGGGTCAGCAATAAAATTTTTTTTCCTGTGCTCATTTATGGCTTGTATGAGCCAATAGCTAGGATCTTAGGGCTTGGCTATTGACAAATATTTGTAATAGTGCTAATATATTACTGTTCTTTGAGGGGGTAGAGAAATAGCCGGTCATGGCCGTTAGGTCATTAGACGACGAGGCGACCCTCACAACATGCACAAAATTGTATTGATCTCGATTAAGATTGCTTGCAATGAGAAGCGAGGGGTAAGTTCAAGTAAACTTGATCGACAACATTCATTTCAAAAGCGCCCTCGCCGGGACTCCACAAGAGCCCGGCTTTTTTTATTTTCCAAAATTTTTATATATCTTATATTCCGTATCTTTGTAGCTGACGTCGATCAAAATTTTGTTTCCCATCAAGCGCTCGCTCGGGATCACCGGCGATATTTTTTGTTTTGCGCCGGCGTCAATCTCGACTTTTTCATCGATCACTTTGTTATCACCGATGAATACTTTATATCCATATTCGGATTTTGATCCTTCGTGGTTTTCGATCGCAAAATCAAGCGAAACGTCCCGCGGATTTTCGAAATACGCAACGCTCCAGGCTTTGTTGTAATCGTATGAGTGATTTTTGGCTTCAATGACAAAAAGCACCGAAAAGCTGACAATGAGAAGAATGACAGTGGCGATGATGATTATTTTGGATGACATAATCTTAATCTTTTCTAAAAATAGAAATATAATCCGAGCCGTAGACTTTTGAAAAATCCGGATATTGTTCAAAGCTGTTGCCTTCGATTTGAGCGTTGACCGCGACATAGTTCACACCCGTTTCGGCAAAGCATTCCTTTGCAACATCACTTTCCGGAAAAGAGATCATATCCCGCGTGCAGGTTTCGCGCGTCTTCGTCGGATCCACGTATCGCGTGAGAACGCCTCGGGAGAGCGGATATTTGTAGTCTTTCATAAAAAACAATTTATACCACGAATCGCCGTATATATTCACATGGTCTTTCAAAATTATATCTTTGTTCGTATCCACGGTTGCGGCCAAATACGCGGCCGAGTGAAAAGTTTCCATCGCTTGCTGGAACTGGTTTCTGGCTTTGAAGGCATCCGCGCTGTCCGAAAGTCCGTTTGTGATGACAAAAAACAAAAGCGTGAACAAAAGAACGGCCGAGAAAAAGCGGGAAGCGGCCGCGCCAAAAATTTCAAAATATCGCACCAAGCCGTAGGCGCAGAGGAGCGCGACCGGCAAAAAAAGATAGTTGCTTATCCGGTCGCTGGGAATATTCACGTCGAGAAGCGCCGGCTTCCAGGTCATCACGAAAAGAACAAGAAGCCATCCGATTGCAACGGAATATTTGAGCTGCTTGCGCCGAACAGCCAAAAGCGCCAGCACAAAACCGATTGCCGCCAAAAAAAGCTGGGCGCTTCCAACTCCTCCTTCGATCTGGCTCAAACTGAGTCCCACCCGGGTAATTTTCGTAGGCGTGCCTGTAGCTTGATTCACCGCGGCCGCATTGAAATATGACGGCGTAAAGACAAACAGAAAAAAGAAAGCTGCTAGCAGCAAAATCGCGAGAGGAAACGGCTTCAAAAAAACTTTCAGCCAATTGCTGATGATCCCAAAAATATTTTTGATATTCAGCAACAAATACAGAGTCATGATGGCCGCAATTGAAAATATAAAGATAAACGCGCTCAAATGATGGGTATAAAGCAGTCCCGCGAATGAAAAAAGAAACAGACCGGCGAAAATTTGGTCTTTTTCAACGAGGGCGCGATAGAGAAAATATAGCGCCACGGGAATCAGCATATCGCCGATGATATTTCCAATCACCCCGCCGCTCACATACCGCCCTTGCGGCGCGTTTATCGCGTACAAAGACCCAACAATGAAAAAAGAAACGGCGGCGATCTTTTTGTTTTCAAATATCCGGCCAAGCAAAATTGCAATGGTGAAAATCCCCGTGATGTTGAAAAGAAAAAGGAGAAGCGCCGGCATCGCCGACATCAATTTCACCCCGCTCACAAGATTCACCGCGGCAAAGATCATATGTTCTCCGATGATGAAATCAGGCATTCCATAGTCAGGAAGATGCTCCGAATTGATGATCTTTTGCGCCCAATACATATGATGGCCCATATCAGTCGCCGAAGGGACGATCGTGTCAGAGAGATAAGCTGTGCGGATGAAAATTGCAAGAACAATCGCAAGAAGAATGAAAATCGCCTGCCAAGTGGAAAAATCAAATATTTTTTCGGCCTCTGCGCCATCCTCTTTGTTTTTTTTCTTTCCGAATCGAAATTGAAAAACCGCGAAACACAAAGCACAAAAGATGAACACTGCCCCGACGATCACCGGACCTTTGAGCAAGATATTCAACTTATTCAAAAGTAAAATAATCAGATTGACAGCAATCAAACTGAATGGAACAGTCAGGACCGCTTTTTCAAAAAAAGATATTTTTCCGGATTTCATGCCAAAAACGGCCAATTGGAAAAAGAATCCCGGCAAAACAAGAAGGAAGGGGATTGTGAGAATAAGTTTTAGGAGGTCGATATACATAAATTATTTTTTCATTTCCTCCAAATATCTTTTTGCCATTTTGTCCCAGCTGAAATTTTCGATCGTATATTTTCTCGCTTTTTCTCCGAAACTTTTTCGCGTTTCATCGCTCAAAGAAAACAACTCTTTTATTTTTTGAACCCAAGCTTCCACATTTCCTTGCTCGACCAAAAATCCGTTTTCGCCGTCTTTGATCGCGTCCTTGAGGCCTTCCAGTGCGGAAGCGACGACAACCCTTTCGCAAGCGCTTGCCTCGATCACGTTTATGCCGAAACCTTCCATTGTTCCGGGAACTTTTATGTTCGGAGAAACCACAAGATCGGCCGCTCCCAGCAAAATCTTCTTTTGTTTTTCAGCAATATTTGGAAAAAGCCAGACGCGGCTGCCGAGATTTTTTTCTTTGATGGCTTTCTCACAAACCAAAAAATCATCCTTGTCGCCGGCAGTATTTTTTCCGACTCTTCCGCCCGCTGCAACCAGTATGACATTTTCCGCCAAGTTTGGCATTACCCGCGCGACAAACCAGCTCGTTCCCTTGTGCGGAACAAATCTCCCCAGCCGGAAAATCACTTTTTTATCGTCTATATTGACGCCTAAAATCTTTGAAATTTCCTTTTTTTCATGCTTTTCGGCAAATTCATCCGGATTTATCCCATTTGGTATGAAAACACAATGTTCCCGCCTTATTCCAGCCTTGACCGCCTCTTCAATGGTCGTATTGCCGACCATCAGCAGCTTGTCCAGCTTTTTCAAAGAAACAACGTTCACATTTTTATATATTTTGGAAAGAATTCCTTTTTTGTTCGCAAAAGTGATGTCGAGGCCATGAACAACGCAAAAAAACTTTTTGCTCCGGTGAAAAATTTTCACGCCTTCTCCGAGAGGCGCCAAAACGCCATTTCCCAAAATACACGCGTCATATCGAAACATCAAAAAAAGCATCCGCAAATATGTGAGTGGCAAAAAAATCGGCAAATATATTTTGCCTTTGCCATTGGCGATCACCTTCACTTCCGCAACCTTCTTGAGATTTTCGGCAAGATTGAAGTTCTGACTTTCCACTCCGCCCCAAATCGGAGGATAGGAATGGGATATAAAAAGAATTTTCATTTCTTGTATTTTTCTTTTTTGAGAAAATACATCTGTTCTTCGGTGAGTTTCCGATTGTTGCGGATCATATCGGCGATAAGCGCGAAGACAAGCAGCTGGACGCCAACCAAAAGCAATATCACGGCGAGCGATAGCCAAGTTCGAAATGGAGAAACCTTGAAATTGGTGAAATAGTATCCCAAGAACGCGATCCCGATGGCCAAAGAAGATGTAATGAAAACAATACCCGGAATTCCAAAAAAGACCATTGGACGCGCGTCCCGGACGGTTCGGATGATGATGAGGAATGATTGATAGACGAATTTTCCGACGCTTTTGACAACTTTTGATTTTCGATCGTCAAAATATGTCACTTCCACCGGAATCCATTTGACGACAAGATTTTTTGAAATAGCGTCAATGATCGTTTCTTGAGTATAGGTGAAGCGATAGGCCAAGTTGAGACGCAGCATTGTTTCGCGGGAGAGCGCCCGGAACCCGCAAGTAAGGTCGTCGATCGGATGGCGCAAAAACTTTCCGATGATGTTGGCCGCGAAGCGATTGAGAAAACTTTTGATCCACGGCATATTTTTGGCCGATTTGATCCCGAAGCGGGAAGCCACGACCATGTCCGCTTTGCCACTTACTATGAGTTGTGTAAATTTTGGAATATCATTCACTGGAAACTGTCCATCCGCATCGATATTCACCATTATATCCGCTCCATTTTGAAGAGCGGATTCAATGCCTGTTTTGAACGCCGCCCCGACGCCCATATTGCGAATATGACTCACCACAAAATCGGCACCAGCATTCTTTGAAACTTCGACCGTTTTGTCGGACGAACCGTCATCGACAACTTGTACTTTCACTTCGCTGATTCCTTCGATATGGCGGGGAATTTTTTGAATAACGTTCGCAATTGTTTTTTCCTCATTCCAGGCTGGAATATTGACTACTAGACGCATAATATACTTTAAAAAGTTAGGTCTCAACTGAACATTAGCGTAGCATATATACTGAAATAAATCCAGTTTCAAGCATTGCAAAATTGCCTTTTTTGTTGTAGATTATAGTTATATTCATCCCGTTAGAAATGCCTCTTTTCTATTTAGAGTTTTATTGCTTACGGGATTATAAAATATTAGATTTCTAACGGGATGAAAATAGGCATAAACGCTTCATTTTTGCGAAAGCCCGACAGCGGAATCGGACAAGTAACAAGGGGATTTATTGGTGAAATAGTGAAAAATCATTCGGATAAAAACGAATATTTTTTGTACTTGGAAAGAGACATCGATCTCAAGTTGCCGAAAAATTTTCACAAAAGAATATTTTTGCCCCTCTGGAAACGGGATGATCTGATCCGAAAAATTTGGTGGGAAAAATTTTTGCTGCCGCGAAGGGTCAAACAAGATAAGTGCGAAACCTTCATTTCCCTCTATCAATGTCCGACCTTCTTGCCGGAAAACATTGCGCACACAATACTCGTCCACGACTTGATCCCCAAAATATTTCCAGAATATCTGGATAACTGGAGAAAGAAATTTTATTTTTATCTCTCAAATCAAGCTATCCGGCACGCTGATGAGATCATCACGGTTTCCGAGTGGTCAAAAAAAGATATCCACAAGTACTTGGAAATTTCACGCGATAAAATAAGAACGGCCTATCCAAGCGTCGGAGAAGAGTTTTTTGAGTCATCGTCAAGTGGTGAAGACAACAAAATTCTTGAAAAATACGGAGTTTTTGGCCGCTATATTTTTTATATTGGCGGATTTGACGCACGAAAAAATATTCCGGGATTGTTTGAGGCCTTTGCAAAACTTTCGGAAAATTATGAGGTCAATGACATAAATTTGGTACTAGGAGGAGAAGATAAATCCCGATTCAGTCATTTATTCACAAACGTAAAAGCAGAAATTGAAAGATTTGGACTGGCAGACAAAGTGAAATTGATCGGTTTCGTGAAGCAAAAAGATTTGCCGGCGCTATATAGGAATTGCGAAATGTATATTTTGCCGTCATTTTATGAGGGTTTCGGTCTGATGCCGCTCGAGGCGATGGCCAGCGGCGCGCCTACGGCCGTTTCGAAAACTTCCTCGCTGCCCGAAGTCGGCGGCGACGCGGTTCTCTATTTCAATCCGTATGACACGGACGAAATGGCCCGGGTGATGGGAAAAGTTCTGCGAAACAACAAATTGAAGCACCGACTCGCCGAAAAGGGAACAGAGCGCGCCAAAAAATTCAGCTGGAAAAATTTCGTGAAAGTTTTTTTTGAAAAATAATTTGGGAAATAACATGCCCGCCTCAAAAATCTCAATCGAAAACGCGAAAAAAGACAAATTATTTTATTTTGTCGCCAACGTTGTCGTTTATCGCGAGTCCGACGGCCGATGCCTGATCTTGAAAAGAAGTGACCGGGAAAAAGTTCACCCGGGAAAATATGCCATGCCCGGCGGAAAATTGGAATGGAAAGATATGGATATTTCCAATCCCACCCGCATGAACGGCGACGTGATCGATTTTGAAAACGCGGTGGAAGACTTGGTGGCGCGGGAAACGCGAGAAGAAGCAGGAATTGAGATTGAAAAGAAATTATACTATATCAACAGCGTTGCTTTCGTCCGGCCGGACGGAATCCCAGTCGTCCTTGTTAAATTCGCTACAAAGTATAAATCCGGCGATGTCGTGCCAAACCCGCACGATTTTTCCGATTTCGCCTGGATAAACGAAGAAGAATTGAAAAAATATGACTACATCAAAGGAATTGACGAAGAAATAAAAAGTACGATAAAAATATTTAAAAACTATGGCTGATTTTGAAAATATTTTCAAAAATTTAAAAAATATCCTCAAAAAAGAACTTGTCATTCTTTGGATATTCAGCGTGCTTTTGGGATTCGCGCTGATCGTATTCGCCGACAAAAACAAATTGCCACTGGGAACGGGGGATTTTGTTTTTTTCGCGATTTTGGCGCTTCTTGTCGCGCTATACCGTCCGCGGTGGATATTTTTTCTTTTTGTTTCTCTTTTGCCTATGGAAAATGTGATTCTGACTTCCGGTTTTTTGCCGCTTCAATTGCGGCCATATCAATTTTTGGGAGCGGAGCTTGCCGTCGCGATGATTGTCCTTTGGCTTGTCAAAAGGTTGAATTTCAAGTTGCCGAGGCCCACCTGGATCGACTGGCTGGTTTTTTCGCTTGTGCCTTTGAGTTTCTTGTCGGTTATAAATTCGCCAGTAAGAAATATTAGTCTCAAAAATAATTTAATTTTGTTTTCATTTATCATTCTTTATTATATCGCTCGCAATTTTCTGCGCAGCAGAAAAGATATCATTGGAACTGCGTGCTTTTTCGTCGGATCAAATTTGGTCGTATTGTTTTATGGTTTTTATCAGGTATTTGCCGACAAGTTCGGCGGGCGGTCGTTTGAAGTGATGTTCGGCCGGCCAAATTCCACCTTCACGGAACCCGATTGGCTGGGAATTTTCTTGTGCTTTTCGCTGGCGTTTTTCCTCGCCCTAACCCTCTCTTTGCCAAAAAGAGGGGATTCTCTCATAAAATGGGGAAATTATACGCTTATTTTTCTCAATCTCACTCTTCTCGTCCTCACGCTTTCCCGCTCGGCCTGGATCGGAGCGGCAATTGCAATTTTCTTCTGGCTGGTTTTCAGCTTGTACAGAAAAAGCGAAATAAGAACAAGTTTCACTCCGCGAAAATTCGCGAATAGCCTTGTAACAATTTTTCTGATATTTCTGGTATCGCTAATCGCCATCCATTTTGGGAAACTTTCCAAGTTCGATATCTTTGATCGAGCTCGATCGACCGCCACAAGCGAGCAAAAAATCACGATTGCGTGCGAAACTGACAGGAATATTCCGCAAATCGTCGCGAATACCGAAGAGCTCACAAGATACAGTTGTCGACACATCAATCTCGAAGAAATTGGATTGTATAAATCGCAAGGAAAAATCGTCACCGAAATTTTCCGCAAAGACCCGAACGTGATGACGCGCAGCGCCATATACAAAAAAAGTTTTGAGATCATCCGCGAACATCCGATTCTTGGCGTTGGTTTCGCAACGATCACGAAGGTGCTCGGCGCCGACGAACGGGGAGCAGGCCTCAACGAGAGCAATATCTTTCTCCAAGTCTGGGCAAGCAGCGGAATTTTGGGATTGATCGCTCTTGTCGCAATTTTTGGATATCTGTTTATCTATGCTTTCCGAAGAATTTCACCAATTTGCCCACTGAACAGAATAATCGGCTGTCCGATAGTCCGGGATGACTTCAAAAAAACTCTGAATATATTTTTATTTTTAGGACTTTTAGCGCTAATAATTCCAAATTTATTCAACGCGGGACTTCTGATGGGACTCTTTTGGCTGGGACTGGCAATTTTCGTCAGCGTCGAAAACTTGCAAGATTAAAGTGAATGGATTTATAGTGAATCCAGAAAGAAGCATCTGGTCCTTAAAAATTAGGCGAATGAACCATATCTATTTATCCCTACAGTGGGAAAGGAGACTTCTATGGGAGCCTTGGCTAAAAAACGAGAAGCAGCCAGCAAAGAACCACGCACTGAGGCCATCTTGATCGACACCAACGTCGCCATCCACGATCCGGAATCGATCGACGTGCTGCGCGAAAATGGCTGCACGCTACTCATCCCGCTGATTGTGATCCGTGAATTGAACGGACTGAAAGACAAGCCGGATATCGGGATTGATGCCCGCGAAGCCTTGAGACGCATTGAGGAGCTAACTCTCGGCGGCGAAGAAACGCTAAAGATCATAAGGCATACATATTTCGGTGGACTGGATGGTTTGGACAGAAAACAACCCGACCATCAAGTCATCGCAGCTGCGCACTTCGTCGCCAAAAAGATGGTAGCCAAATTTGCCAATGTTACGCTGGTCTCCCGCGATCGTCCAGTGAGGATTCTGGCGAGGGAATTCGGCCTCACAGCAGATGATTATACCCGCGACATAACTGATATATCTGACGCAGCTGCAATACTTCCAACCGTCAACGTTCCTGCTGCTGAAATCGACAATGATTTTTCATTTTCAGGAAAGCTTGTAAAAGAGATAGACACTATCCCAGAAAATGGAGGAGTCATCTGTTTCAGCGATTCGACGGGATACCGAGACACCGGCACGATTCAGGATTCTCAGTGGGCTCCAAAATTTTCCGCCATCCGAAAAGGTCAAAAATTCAGCATTGTCCCAAACGAGATAAATGCAATGGGTGTTCGGCCCTATTCCCGCAACGGAAACGGACCGAATTGGCATCAATTCGTGGCTTTTAATCAGTTGTTTGACCCCAGTGTATCTCTCGTTTTTCTGCAGGGTGGCGCGGGCTCCGGAAAAACAGTCATGGCAATGGCGGCTTCGATCGCTCAAAGGAGTAGCTACCACCGCATTTTGATCACGCGACCCATGGTTCATCTGGAAAATCAGGACAACATGGGCTTTCTCCCCGGAGGCATTGAAGAAAAAACCAGTCCTTGGATGCGTCCCATCACAGACGCACTTGATTTTCTCAAAGAGCAAAATTCGGCTCTCGGCAAACTCATAGATTCTATGCGTGAGAATAATAAGTTTGTGACCGAGCCGCTGGACTATATCAGGGGAAGATCCTATTACAAAACCCTGCTTATCGTCGATGAGGCCCAGAATCTCACACCTCATCAGGTGAAAACGATCATCACAAGAGCAGGGGAATTCACGAAGATAATTTTCACTGGCGATTTGAGCCAGATTGACCTGAACCGCCGCCTGGATCGCCGATCGAGCGGACTTGCTTATGCCATAGGCCGTATGGTCGGCATCGAAGAGGAATGCCAAATTGTGGCAGCGACCAATTTTAAAGAAATTGTTCGCTCTGATCTGGCCAAATTGGCCGAAAAAAGACTTTAACTATTTCATCTCTCGAGCCCCGGGTGCCATGCGCCTGGGGCTCTTCTTTATTTGAGTAAATATGCGATTTAGGCTAGAATATAATTATGAAAATTGGCATCGATATCAGGTTGATCGGAAAGAAAAGAACCGGCGATGAGGCGGTGTTTTTCAATTTGGTGAAAAATCTGGCAGAAATAGACAGTGGCAATCAGTATTTTCTTTTCTCCGACCGGGACCCAAAGAAAGACGCCGATTTGGCCGGAGAAATAAAAAAACTAAACTTAAAAGATAATTTCAAAATTATTTTTCTAAACTCTCTCAACCGCTTTTGCTGGAATTTGTGGACGCTGTCAAATTATCTTCGGAAAAATGGGGTGGATGTTTTTCACACGCAATACATCGCCCCGTTTTGGCTGCCCAAAAAAGTGAAATTGGTTTTGACGATTCACGATATTTCTTTCAGTTTTTTTCCTGAATATATCAAAAAATCCGATTTGTTTTTTCTCAAAACTCTGATTCCGAGAAGCATCCGCCGGGCCGACAAAATAATCACCGTTTCCCAAAGCGAGAAAAAAAATATCATTGACTTTTACAAAATCCCGCCGGAAAAAATTGATTGCGCCTACAACGGAGTGGATTTTGAAAGATTCAGCCGCGCCTATTCAGCTGAAGAAAAAGAAAATATCCGGAAAAAATATACTTTACCAGAAAAATTTTTGCTCTATATCGGCACGCTTCAGCCGAGAAAAAATATTCCATCTGCGATCGAAGCGCTGAAAGATTTGGATATGCCATTGGTGCTTGCCGGAAATCGCCAAGCGCGCAACTTCGATCCGAAAATCGATGAGGCAATAAAAAAATATAATCTGCAAAAAAGCGTAATATTCCCCGGATGGATCGACGAAGATGACAAACCCGCCTTGCTGCAAATGGCTGAATGTTTTGTTTTTCCATCGCTATATGAAGGTTTTGGCATTCCGGTCATCGAAGCGATGGCTGCCGGAACGCCGGTTGTCTGCTCCGATATTCCGGTTCTTCGCGAGATCGGCAAGAACGCCGCGCTGTTTTGCGAGGCGAAAAATAGCCGGGAGTTTGCGGAAAATATTTTGAAAATCCTGGCAGACGAAAATTTTCGAAATAGTTTGATTGAAAAAGGCAAAAATATCGCTCAAAATTTCACTTGGCAAAAAACCGCGGAGAAAACGCTGAAAATATATGAGTTCCTTGGCTAAATTTGCCAAAAAACGCATAATAACTTAGCTTATACAAAGGAGCGGGAGGGCTCTTTTTTGTATATCCGCTCATTAAAAATCCAACAAAGGAGAATATCCCATGAACAGGGAAGATAGTTTTTATGATCTTGCCCCTGACATGGGGCAACAAGAAGAATTCACTGAAATCGAGCCAACCGAAAAAGATTTTTTCTACAATTCAACGCTACAAGAGAAATGGCCAGAAATCGTCGACCTGAAATGGCAGAACGAGATAATCATGCAATACGCTCCACTAACAAGGTATGTGGCAAGTCGTCTGGCAATGCGCCTGCCATCGCATATTTCCAAGGATGATCTGATTAGCTCCGGAATCATCGGCCTAATCGACGCTATTCACAAATTCGATCCAAAGAAAGGCTTAAAATTTAAAACTTACGCTGAATTTCGCGTCAAGGGAGCTATGTTGGACGAATTACGCGACTTGGATTGGATGCCTCGAAAAGCACGAGAAAAACGAAATCTCATTGAGAAAACCCGCGGGGACTTGCAAAGAACTTTGGGTCGACCCGCAGAGCAGGAAGAAATGGCTAGGACTCTTGGTTTGGAAATGAAAAAATTTCATGAAATGCTGGACATCGCCAAGCCGCTATCCCTTCTGGATGTTGAGGAATTCTGGAGATTATCGCCTGACGATAAATACATTCCCAATAGGACGTTGGATGAAAATGAAAAGGAGAATGCCCTGCAGGTCTTGGATCTCTTCCAAACTTCAAACATTGTGGCACAATGCATAAAAGAGTTTCCCTATGGAATGCAATTGCTGATCTCTTTGTATTTCTACGAGGAGCTGACTATGAAGGAAATTTCGTCGTTCGCCGGATGTTCGGAGTCGAGAATTTCTCAGCTTCTCACTGAAGCTTTACGAGAGATAAGACCCAAATTGGCAAAAAGGCTCGGGATATTAAACTACACTTCTATAATCAACGTCAATCGTCATCGCAAACACTATTCCAAGAAGTCTCTGTCTTCGTTGCCTAAAACACTAATCTGGAACCCGGAAAAGCCGGGAGACGACGACTCCAGAGAAAAAGAAGTGCCGAACAGGTGGAAAAACTTCGGAAGGAAAATCTATGTTCCTGACTTTATCCTAATTGGCGAGCCACATACCGTCGATTTTGAGAAACCTTACATTCCAATGCCCCCATTAAAAACGCGGGCAGAGATATTTCAAAAGGAGGATAATTCCATGGATAAAAACCTGCCAAAGATCACACACCTTATTGGTTATTACTTGGCTAATAAATTGCGAGCCAAAAAAATCAACGAGACTTCGGAGCTCTTTAATCTTTCCAGCTTGCAATTCGAAAAATTGTCCCTTAAGCCCCAAACCGTCCGGAGCATTGTATCAAAAATGCTGGAAGCCGGCTACTTCTTCTCTGATGATGAAGAAGCAACTCGGGAACTGCTATCCCGTTATCCGCTTGGAAAGAAAAAATTGCAAAAACCGGATATTCCAGCGCCTCATGGTAGCGCTGCGGCCGATCCCGCATCAGCCGTCTCTGTCGCTGCCGATCCGCCGGCCGACGACCCCAATTCCTTTAAATCGAATCTCAGTGAGATTGGATCTGCTCTCGACATCATGAAGCGGAAAGACCGTCTCTCTTTTAGAGTAAATTTTGAGGGACCCGAAAAAAGGAGATATCGGGTCACAATCGAAGAATACTCTCTTCCTCCCGCGGAATAACATCTCCGCCCAGAAGAACCAACCGGCATCCAGAACTCACCCTGGATGCCTTTTTTCTTTGAAGGATATCTTGTATTGCCAATTCCCAAGTGGTATAATATACTCATAAAGGATTTCAGAGCGCCTGTTTTTTATTTGTTATCAAGGTTCATGGGGATTTTCAAAAAAAGATGGATCAAGGTCCTGCTTGTGATCATTTTGCTCGTCCTTGCCATCGGCGGATGGGCAATGTACAGGACCGGAGCAACTCTTGGTAAGATCTCGACGAAAGACGGATTTTTTTCGAGCCTTTGGAAAGCCTTGCCCGGAGTCGGATCGGACCAATTGCAGGGGCAAGCTGAAGGGCAGATCAATGTTCTTCTCCTTGGAATGCGCGGAAACAATATGCTCGGCGGAGGACTTTTGGCCGATTCGATCATGGTCGCAATCATCCGGCCGCAAGAAAACAAGATCGCCCTCATCTCAATTCCCCGTGACCTATATGTCCAAGACCCGGGAACTTCCAGTCAGAGCAAAATAAACGCCGTCAATGCCTTGTATGAAGGCAAGGAAGAGGGCAAGGGTATGGAAATGATGAAACAGGTGGTGAGCAACGTCACCGGCCTTCCTATTCACTATGTCGTCCGCATTGATTTCAAGGGCTTCACGGAGCTTGTCGACAAAGTGGGAGGCGTTGATGTGTATCTTGACAATCCCTTTTCCGAACCAAAACAATTTGAAGGCGAGGCCGCTTCGAATTTCACTCTTCCGGCCGGAAAAAACCATCTTGACGGCACAAAGGCTCTTTTCTTTGTCCGGGCGCGCTATGCCTCATCCGATTTCGAAAGAGCCAAACGCCAGCAGCAGGTTCTGATCGCCCTCAAGGACAAGATGCTCAGCATTGGAACACTTTCCGATTTCACGAAAGTCAACAATATTTTGAATATTTTGGGAGACGATGTCCGCGCCGATATGGATATTTCCGAAATGAAAAAATTCTTTGACCTCGCCAACAAGATTCAAGACCCCAAGATCAAGCAAAGAATTTTCGACACTACGCCCGAAGGTTTGCTCTATGCCTCAAAGGCCGACACGCCAGAAGGAAAAACATACATTCTGCTGCCCGAGGGAGGAAATTATGACAAAATACACGAAGCCTGCCGAAATATTTTTCAATAATAATGAATAGCCCACCAAATCCGGAGTTATCGATAATAATAACCAGTTACAAAAATCCCGCTGTCCTTCGGCTTTGCCTTGAATCGATCAAAAAGAATATTTTTCTGAAAAACTATGAAATTCTGGTGCTGGACAGCGCAACCGAAGAAGATACGGAAATGATGATGCGAGAATTATTTCCCGAAATAATATTTTTTTCGCATTTTGAAAATCTCGGTTTTGCAAAATTGGTGAATCGAGGGCTCAAAAAAGCAAAAGGGGACTTTCTTCTGATCCTGAACGCTGATATCATCATTGAAAAAAAATCAGCGGATATTTTGATCGAGTATCTGAAGAGCAACCCAGCAGTTGGCATAGTCGGCCCAAGGCTCATGAATTTCGATGGGCGGGTCCAGCCATCCCGTTTCCGATTTTATACACCGCTCATCATACTATTGCGCAGAACACCGTTGGGAAGACTGGGATTTGCCAAAAAGAAAATTGATAAATTTTTATACAAAAACGCAGATCCGGACAAGCCCCAAGAAGTTGATTGGATCATGGGCTCCGCCATGATGACCCGTCGAGAAACTGCCCGAAAAATCGGCCCTATGGAGGAAAACTTCGGTTTTATGTATTTCGAAGACGTGGATTGGTGCCGGCGGTTTTGGGAAGGCGGATTCAAAGTTGTTTTTTATCCCTATGTAAAAATGTTTCACTATCACGGAAAAGGGTCGGCAAGCTCGGGAGCGTTGAAAGCCATTTTTCTCAACAAGCTGACAAGAGAGCATATTAAAAGCGGTATAAAATATTTTTGGAAATATCTGGGCAAACCCAATCCTCATCAATAAAAAGCTTATGGAAACGGAAGAAAAAAACGAAATAGAAGAGAAAGGCGAAAAACCAAAGAAAAATCGCCGGAATTTCAAAATATTCGGCATCGTGATCCTCATCTCCGTGAGCTTTTTTGCCGGTTCTCTTTTCAACAAATATACTTCGACCAAAAGCAAGTCTCCCGTTTCGATCGAAAATTTGCTGGTGAAAAGCCACGACAAAAGCCAGCCGAGCGATGTCGATTTTGGCCTTTTTTGGGAAGCTTGGAATCTCTTGAAAGACAATTACGTCGACACGACGAAACTCGACCAGCAGAAGATGATATATGGAGCGATCTCCGGCATGGTAAAAGCGGTCGGCGATCCCTTTTCAAGTTTCATGAATCCGGACGAAAGCCAGCAATTTTCCCAGGATCTTGAAGGAATATTTGAAGGAATCGGCGTCGAAATTGGAATGAAAAATGATGTTTTGACGGTCATTTCCCCCCTTGACGCGTCGCCCGGCGAAAAAGCCGGTCTCAGGGCAGGCGACAAAATCTTGAAAATAGGCGACAAACTCACTTCAGACATGACCGTCGACGAGGCCGTCTCAATGATTCGCGGGCCGAAGGGAACGGAAATAGCTCTCATGATCCTGCACGAAAAAAGCACCAGTCCCATAGAGGTGAAGATCATCCGCGAGCAGATCAATGTCAAAAGCGTGAAACTCGAGATCAAAAATGACGGCATTGCTGTCATAAAGATATCCAAGTTCGGAGATGACACCACTTCCGGAATGGATCAAGCGGCCAATCAGATCGTATCCCAAAAAGCGAAGGGCATCATTCTTGATTTGCGAAACAATCCAGGCGGATATCTTGAAGCAGCCATTGATATTTCCTCGAAATTCATTCCCGCTGGAAAAGTGGTGGTTTCCGAAGAAGAAAGAACTGGCGGGAAAAAAGATTTTTCGGCGCGAGGCGGCGATATTTTGGGAAATATTCCGGTTGTCGTCCTCGTCAACAGCGGAAGCGCGAGCGCCTCTGAGATCACCGCCGGCGCACTCCGGGACGATCTCGGCGCGCCGCTCATCGGCAAAAAAACATTCGGGAAAGGTTCTGTGCAAGAGCTGGAAAAATTGGTCGGCGGATCGACTTTGCGCGTGACGATTGCCCGCTGGCTAACACCGAACGGAGACTATATAATGGAAAAAGGAATTGACCCGACCATTGATGTTGACCTGTCCGACGCTGATTATAATGCCAACCGCGATCCTCAAATGGACAAGGCGCTCGAAGTCATCAAAGAGAAGATAAAATAGGGGGGTTTGCTAAAATATTTTTTTGAATTATAATAAAACCAATGAAAGTAATCCTACTGAAAAATGTCGACAAGCTCGGCAAGGAGGGAG
>JBAZUC010000004.1:0-33545 GCA_041661585.1 Parcubacteria group bacterium | reverse complement strand
TCGCCCTCGCGTCCTCAACCGCCTTCTTTTCTTTGCTGATGATCTTCGCAAATTTTTTGAAGCGCAAAAAAAGCCGAACGTTCGTGAAAACTTCCCCGGCTTTTCCGAAAAATATATTCCCAATTTTTTGTTTGTCTTTTTTGTCTTTCATTTCCTCGTTATATCGTTTTTATATCATTTTTAACCGGTTTCTGGACTGCTCTTTTTTCGAGTATATTTTCTCCGCTCTTTTTCGCTATCTTCCGCTCCTGTTATTTGCTTTGCTTATAAAATTTAACCGCTTGTAGTTTAATTATATTTTCTGGCAAAAACCGCGCAAGCCCCTATGCCAAAAAAGAGCCGACTTTTTTTTCAAAACATTTTTCAACCCCCAATTCTCCCAATTCATTCCATAATCTCCCCGACTTGCCCGTCGATGAGGCGGGTTTCCCCTATCTCCACAATTTGGGCAACAAAAAAACCGATATTTCCTTTTCTGTTGCGATTATCGCAGAAATATCGGTTTTTGATTCTTTGCTAAAAATCGGATTTCTATTTTTTTTGTTTCTTGTCTCTCTTTGTCAAAATGAAATTTATTTTGCTAAAATATTTTATCGAGATAAGAAATTTTTTGTCAAGTCGGTTATTTTTTTCGTGCTGACTTTTTTAGTTATCCACAGTTATTTTTTCCTCATCCAACCGAACATATCTTTGAACGCGGCAGCGATAAGATCGAAGATGGAAACATTCTGCGCGCCGGTATAGAAAGCCAGCTTATCCGACCTCATCTCATTTCCCCATTTGTCGCGCACCGTGACGATGTATGAATATGAAGTTGAGTAATTGAGCGGCGCAACCTCGGCACTATGAATAAAACCGTATCCTTCGTCGGAAACTGTTTTGCCTTCCGCTTGTCCTTCTTTCATGTATTCGATCGACGACCGGCAAAGCTTGTTCGTTTTCCAAGTCAAAAGAAATTTTACTTGCTGATCTGTTTTTGCCATGAGAAGCTCCGAACGCATATCCTGAATTTCAGGAACAACTGATTGCTGCCCCGCCGGCATCGCAATCGCATCCCCTCCGAAAGTGATCTGCGGAGTTTTGAAATTTTGGCTCGCGAACATTTTCGTCGGCACTTGGTTGCCCTCTTCTCCCAAAACTTTCCCGCCTGTCGTTTCGTTTGAAATAACCGCAACCGTTTCTTTCGTTTCATTCATCGACGAACGCCAAGACAAAAATTTCATTGAGAAAAATCCAAGAGAGACAAGTAAGACTGAAAGAGTACTATACTTTATTACCTTTCCAATTTTCAATTTCCAATTTTCAATTTCCATTGAATTTACAATTAATCAATTTTCAATTATTTGTTTTGAGAGAATTTGTTATTTTTTGAAAAATCAACGTAAGTTCTTGAGCTTCTTTCCAGACATTTCGAATATTATCTTTTTCATCTTCATTGCATTTTGCTAACATTCTTAACCAATGCTTAGTTTCCTGTATTTCCTTTTTGCAGATGAATATCTTATTTCTAAAATCTTTTCTCGAGCTGGCGTTATTAGCCTCGCTATAATTCGCACCTACGCTTGTCGCAGAACGTAAAATTTGTTTAATTACAGGTTCATTATAAATATTTATTTTGATTCCTTTGCAAAGACCAATCACATCTTCTCCGAATTTAGCTGTACGTTCTTCTAGATTATAATTGTTTGAAAATTGTGTCATTGGTCATTGAAAATTGATTGTAAATTGATAATTGAAAATTTAAAATTTTAGCGTGAGCGCAGCGCTTCCAACGGGTCCAGCGCGCTCGCCCGTTTCGCGGGACCGATGCCGGTCGCAAATCCGATGAAGATCGAGAACGCGACAATGAATCCCAAAAACCAGAGCGGATAAGCAAAGAGAACAAGGGATTTTCCGCCCATATATTTTGCCGCGATATTCACGATCAAATTGACAATTTGTCCGGATGCAACGCCGAGGATGATTCCCGCGATCCCGCCAAGAAATCCCATCAGTGTCGATTCAATGATGAACATTGAAAGAATATCCCATTTCGACGCGCCGATCGAACGCATGATCCCGATCTCTGTCGTCCGCTCAAGTAGCGCAACCGTCATCGTATTGAACATCCCGATCGCACTGACCGCGAGAGTGATGATCCCGAAAAGGCCCAGGATGATGTTCGCGACACCAAACAATTTGTTCACTTCAGTCACCATTTCCAACGATGAGACGGAAAAGCCCTTTTGTGAGATGGCATCGCGCACCGCGCTCATCACGGCGCTTGACTTGCACTCCACCTTCACCTTCTCGTATGGAATATCCGCCGGGATGTTGAGCCCGTCCGCCACGGCATGGAAAGCCGTATCCTCGCTTTCCGCAACTCCCGCGATTGTGTAGTCTGACGCGTCGATGTTCGCCCCGCCCGGCGTCGCGGGGAGCAGTGAAAAAGAGATCTTTTGTCCGACCAAATCTTGCGGACTTTTCCCGAATACTTTTCCAATAGCGGATGAAACAATGATTTCTTTCGGATTATTGTTTTCAAGAGGTTTCCCCGCCGCGATTTTGAGACCCTCAAGTTTGATATATCCCGAACTCGCGATGATCGCGCGAGCGTCAGATCCTGTATCGCCGACCTTGATTCGCGCTTTGAAATCATAGCTCGTTTCGACTCCGGCCACTCCGTCAATTTTTTTCATTTCCTCAATTGCCGGCAAATCCAGGAACTTTCCCTCCTGCTCGCCGGGCGCGACATCAAGACCCGAAGAAGTGATCGTTTGGAGCAAGGCGCCCTGCAGTCCGTATCCCAAAGATACCAAAAACAAGATCGCCCCGAACCCGATCCCCATACCCAAAACCGTGAGCAGTGTCCGGCCCTTTCGTGCGAAGAAAATTCGGGTGGAAAGTTTTAGCAAATCCTTGGTAGTCATATTACATTGAATAACGTGCCAGCATAATGATTTCCATTTCTCTCGCGACCTTGATCGCCGCCCGACGGTCGAGTCCGACTCCGCCCTTCACCACCGGCCGGTCAACGAGATCAAGAAATTCGTCCATCATGAGCTCATTTTGAATTCTCATTTTGACATATTCAAGAAATTTTATTTTTTCCATTTCCCCGATCTTGAGATGGAAATTTTCAACGAAATATTCGGTAATGTCGCTTGCTGACTTTTCCGCGTTTCCGAAATCGATCTTCTTCACTTGATCAAAAATTTGCGTGATTCCACGCGCCAATCTCTTGGCGTTGATATGATCCCAGCCGGCTCCACCCTTTGTTTCCTCTTCCACGAGCCTTTTTTCAAAATCCTCGAGCGTTGTTCCTCCGGAAATGAAGTCCTGGAATAATTTTTTTGCGAGATCAAGCTGTGTTTCGGGAATATGGAAAAAAATGTGGGAAAAGATTTGCTGGGCCTTGAAAGGGATGAGAAGCGTTCCAACTTGGTCGGGAGAAAAATTTTTGAAAGACCTCATCAGCGTGAGAAGCTCCGGAGCGACATGCTCTTTTCGGCGCTCGGCGAGATCTTCCTTTTTCACCAACTCATATTCTTTGCCCAGTTCCCAATCAGCGCCCGTTTTCCCTTCTTTGAAAGACTGAAAAGCCCTTCCAAGCTCTTCTTTTTTGACCAATTCCCAGTCCTTATCGAGCTTTCCTTCTTTGTGCAGCGCCCAAGCCTTGCCCAATGTTCCTTCCTTGAAAGAATCCCATTCCTTTCCAATCTTTTCCTGTTCTTCGAAATATTCCTGTTCTCCCTTCTCGGAAAGCTCTTTTTTCTCAAGCACTTCAACGATCTTCGTTATCTTCCCGTCCTGCATATGGATCACGCGATCACCATATGAGAGATGCGCCGGATCGTGCGTGACAAGAACGATCAGTTTTTTGTCGACTTCGTTGAGCTCCTTGAGGATTGAAAGAACATTGAAAGTCGCTTTGGAATCAAGGTTTCCCACTGGCTCGTCCGCCACGATGATGGACGGACTGTTCATGAGAGCCCGGGCGATCGCCACCCGTTGCCGCTGTCCGCCGGAAAGATCGTTTGGAAATTTGTCCGCCTGCGCTTCAATTCCGAACCTCTTGAGAAAATTCAGCGCGTCCGCTTTCCTGGCCGGCGAGTCGTCGCCCGTGAAAGATCTGGGAAGGCAAACATTGTCGATGATCGAGAGCGTGGGAACAAGAAAAAAAGACTGGAAGATCATCCCGATCCGCTTGCGATGGAATTCCAATTTTTCCTTTTCGGTGAAAGTCGTGATTTCCTTGCCTTCGACTTCGACTTTCCCGCTCGTCGGAGCGAGAAGCCCTGAAATCACATTGAGCAGAGTCGATTTCCCGCAACCTGAAGGCCCGAAAAGAATGAGGTATTCGTGCGGATATATCTCAAGATCAAGATTGTCCAAAATTCTCACCTCATTGGGCTTTCCCTCATTGAAAACTATATTCAGTTTTTCCAGTTTGATCAGCGGCGCGCCTAATGTGTTCATGTTGATTTTGCGATGATTTTTCTTTCTTTCAGTATATCACAAATTTATCTGCCGCAGGAGCAAGGTTTTATCTTGCTCCGCATATTAGAAAAAAGGAGCAGGCTACAAACCTGCTCCTGCAATAATCACCACATCCCCCCAATCACTCCGACATCCCCAATCTCCCTTATTGCCCAATCCCAAAGAATATTTCCGCGTTTTCGTCCGTTATTTTCTCAACTTCAGCAACCGATATTTCCTTTATATCCGCGATTTTTTCTGCGATATAGCGAACATTCGCCGGCTCATTGCGCTTGCCCCTTTTTTCCTGCGGCGCCAGAAACGGACTGTCGCTGTCAAGCATCATCTTGTCAAGAGGAATCATTCGCACGACCTTAGCCAGTTTCTCCGACCGCAAAATAGGCTTCGGATAAGTGATATTCCCGGAGAAAGAAAAATATACGTTTGGCAATTTCAAAAACTTTTCCGTGTCGTCTGTATTTCCAGAATAACAGTGCAATACGAATTTAGAAAAGATTGCCTTTGAGGAATTTTGAGAGCTATGCTCGAAAAAGGGAAAAGCCGAGTTTTGGGAAAATTTGGAAATAATTTCGTGAACATCTTCCCACGCATCCCGACAATGCACGGCCACCGGCAAGCCCAATTCCTTCGCCAAATTAATTTGAGAAACAAACCCCGCTTTTTGACTCTCTTTAATATCATTTAGTTCTTTTGCTCCATGTTTTATGTTATGTGTTATGTGATAATAGTCCAAACCTATCTCTCCAGTTGCAACTACTTTTTTATTTTTTGCTAAATCTCTCAACTCACCAATCCAGCCTTGTTTCATGTTACATGTTGCATGTTTCGTGAAATATTCCGGATGAACTCCAGCGGCCGCAAAAATATTTTCATGCTTTTGGGCGAGCGCGATGCTTTTTTTGCTCGTTTCAAGATCAATTCCTATATTGATTACTTTTTTCACCCCATTATCAAAAGCGCGACGAATCACTTCCTCGCGGTCTTCGTCGAAATTTTCAAAATCCAAATGCGCGTGGGTATCAATCATCGGAAATGAAAAATTAAAAGTGAAAAGTGAAAAATTACAGTGCAAAGTTAAAAGTTATTTTATTCTCGGAAACAACATGACTGCTTCTTTCGTTTTCAGCGCTTTTTTGATTTTTTTCGAAGTCTCGGGCATGAAGGGCATGAGTAGATCTGAAATTAAATAAAGATCTGAAACCAACTTTTGCATCACTTTTTGAAATTTTTTTTCATCAGTCTTTTTAAGCTCCCATGGCTTATTCTCCTCAATAAACTTATTATCCGCAGTAATAACAGAACTCCAAATTATATTGAGTGCATCGTCAAACTTCATTGAATCAAAGCAAGAAGAAATATCAATATCCATAATTCTTTCTTTCGAGTCTAACTCTCCGTCATTTAGTTTCAACACTCGCGACAAGAGATTTCCGATTCCGTTCGCCAAATCCGCATTGTATTTTTCAATCATCCGCTCCATCGTCGCATCGACATCCTCACCGAACGTTCCCGCGCTCATCAGGAGATAGCGCGTACCATCCGTACCGAATTTTTCCAGCATTTCATCAATTCCAATTACATTGCCGATAGTTTTGCTCATTTTTCTGCCCCCCGAAAGCAAATGCCCGTGTGCGAAAATCAGTTTTGGGAATCCGATTCCCAATTGCATCAGCATGATAGGCCAGATGGTCGCGTGAACCCGCAAAATATCTTTCCCGATGAGCTGCACATCCGCCGGCCAATCGGCAGGCAGCTTGTTTGCGTCGCCATCCCATCCCAAACCCGTGAGATAGCTCAAAAACGCATCAAACCAGACATAAGTCGTATGCTCCGCGTCAAACGGCAATGGAATTCCCCACTTCACGTTTTTGCGCGAAATGGAAACATCTTTCAATTTTTCACCCTTGAGAAACGACAAAATTTCTTTTTTGTATTTTTCCGGCCTGATGCAAAATTCGTCTTTTTCTATTTTCTGCACCAGCTCTTCCTGCAATTCATTCATTTTGAGGAGATAGCTTTCTTCTTTTACGACTTCACAATCCGTATCGTGATCCGGACAACGCCCATTCACCAGATCGCCCTCATTTTTGAATTGCTCGCACCCGACGCAATAGAGGCCTTCATAGAAGCCTCTATAAATCACGCCTTTATTGAATAAGGTTTGCAAAACTTTTTGCACGGCGATCTTGTGCTTTTCATCTGTTGTCCGAATAAAAGTGTCATATTTTATATCCAGCTTTTCCCAAATATTTTTGAACTCACCGGCAATTTCATCCGCAAATTTTTGCGGATCTTTTCCGGCCTCTTCGGCTTTTTTTTGGATCTTGAGCCCGTGCTCATCCGTTCCCACCAGAAAAAAAACTTCCTCGCCTTGAAGTTTGCGGGATCTCGCCAGTGCGTCCCCGGCCACGCTCGTATAGGCGTGACCGATATGCGGATTGTCATTGACATAATAGACGGGAGTTGTTATCAAAAACTTTTTTTTCATTCAGATTTAATAAACAATTATCACGAACTCGCCTTTTACTTTCCCCTCTTTCCCTTCAAAATGTTTTCGGATCTCCCCAATTTTACCTTGTCTAATTTCCTCAAACATTTTCGTCAGTTCCCGGCCTACTATCAGTTTAGCATCAGGTTTCATTTTTTCCAAAAGTTCCAGGTTTTTCAAAAACCGGTGCACGGATTCGAAATAGATGACGGGATATTTGCTTTGGGCCACTTCCCGAAAAAAAGTCTCCCGTCCCTTTTTGTGCGGAGGAAAGCCAAGAAAAGAAAATTTACTCATATTGATCCCCGCCACGCTCGCAAGAGTCGCGATCGCCGACGCCCCGGGAATCGGAATTATCCTAAAGTCGGACTTTAGGAACGCTTCCGAAAGTCCGACTTTAGGATCCGACCCGCCATTCAATAATTTCGCTACGAGCTCGTTTCCCGGATCTGAAATCCCCGGCGTTCCCGCGTCGCTGACCAGCGCCAAATTTTTCCCATTTTCCAGATGTTCGACAATTTTCTCAACCCTTGAGAGCTTCGAGTGATGGTGGTATGATAGAAGAGGTTTTTGAATCTCGTACCGATCCAGAAGTTTCTTCGTCACCCGCGTGTCCTCGCACAAGATGAGATCCGCCTCACGCAAAACGTTGAGCGCGCGCAAAGTGATATCTTCGAGATTCCCAATTGGGGTGGCGACGATATATAATTTTCCAAGTTTATCCATATATGATTCTTACAACACATATCTTGGCCGGCGCCGTTCTCGGCGCAAATATCCAAAATCCCTGCGCTGTCGCTGGGCTGGCCGTTGCGGTGCATTTTGCTCTCGATCTTCTTCCGCACGGCGACTATTTGAATAAAAAATCCAGTTTCAAGGAATTTTGGAAAGTAGCCCTGGATCTTGCAATCGGCTTTGGAGCAGTTGCCGCAATATTGTTTTTTCGAGGTGAGACTTCATCGGCCAATTTACAAAATATCGCCATCGGGATATTTTTCTCCCTTCTTCCCGACGGAACCACGCTTCTTTATATGATGGGAATGAAATTTTTGAAGCCGATAAAAATGTTTCACGAAAAAATGCATTTTTATCCCGATTTTTCATCCAAACGCGAATTTCGTTTCAAAAACAATCTTTTCGATATCTTGATCTCGCTGATCGCCGTGATTATACTGATCTCTCTTCGTTGACTTCCGGCTTTCGCACCAGATCATTCACGACTTCCCCCAAAACCGTCGCGATTGGAACGGAAACAATGATCCCAATCACGCCTCCCAATTTCGCGCCAATGAGAAGCGCCAGGATGACAACAACCGGATTGAGACCCACCGCTTTTTTCATGACGAGCGGCGTGAGAATATATCCTTCAAGCTGCTGAATTATGACAAAAAGCGCGAGAACCAAAAGTCCAGTGACGGGACCATGAAGAAAGCTGATTGAAACGGCGATCACGGCTGAGATGATTGGACCGATATAGGGGATGATTTCCAAAATTCCGGCAATGAGCGCCAGAACAAGGGCATACGGCGCTCCGATCAAAAGCAGCCCGACATAATCAAGAATGAAAATGACAAGCATCAAGAACAGCTGTCCTTGCATCCAGCGTCCCATTTTGAACTGGATGCGATCAACGAGCCCCAGCGCGTAGCTACTGTGCTCTTCCGGCACGATGGAACCAAAAAATTTCTTGATTCCTTTTTCCTGAACGGTCATATAGAAAGCGACCGAGAGGACGATGATGAAAGAAAATATTCCGCCGATGAAAGAAACAGTTCCGCCCAAAATGCTCGACCCGGTCTGGGAAATTTTTTCCGCGGCGCTTCCCAAAAAATTGCTGACATATTGCTGCAAGTTGTGCGACAACGCATAATCGCGCGCCGAGCTGAAATATAGCGTTATTTTTTCCGCGAGTTGCGGCACGTTTTCTCCCAAACCGCGAAGTTCGTTGGTGAGAGGCGGAATGAGCAGAACAACAATCGAGCTCAATACGGAAATAAATATGACATAGACCGCGATCACAGTGAGAGACCGCGGAATTCTTTTTTTCTGAAACCAGTCCACGATCGGATCAATGGCGCTCACGATCACGATCGCCAAAAAAACAAGTAGCAGAATATCCCTGACGAGATAGAAAAACCAGAGCAAAAGCAATATAAAGATGGTCCGGAGAATTGTACTGGAAGATATTTCGATGGTGCGATTCATCCCGTTAGAAGTTTATTTGCAATTAATCAATTTCACTTTTATTTTTACTCCCGTCATTTTTCGTCACACTCATTTAGCTAGACAAAACTTCTAACGGGATTCATGAACTACAGCTTCAATATCCTCTCCAAAAACTTCCCGTCTTCAATCGGCCCGATCATCGCCAAATTAAGCTTTCTATCAACAAATATATCCTTCGCTACTCTCAATATATCACTTTTCCTCACTTTGTCGATCTGGCGCAAAATCTCGTCAGGCCTTTTGATTTCCCGGCGAGAGAGTTCCTGGCCGGCAAGATAGGAAGCTACATCATCGGAAGACTCAAGCGAAAGCGCCATTTTTCCCCGAAAATTGTCTTTGGCTTTTTGGAGTTCCTTTTCGAAAACGCCTTTTGCTCTCATCTTTTTTATTTCTTGAAGAATAGTTTTCACTGTTTTTTCGATTTTCGCCTTGTCTGTGTCCACTCCCGCCCGAATGGAAAAATATCCGCAATCTGTTGATTCGTCATCTGAAGCATTGATATAGTAGGCCAATCCCAGCCGTTCGCGGACTGAAAGGAACAGCCGGCTGCTCATTGTCCCGCCGAGAATGTTGGCGAGAAGCGCCAGCGCGAACCGGTCTTTGTGAAACATATTGTAGGAACGAAATCCCAAAACCAAGTGCGTCTGGTCGGTTTTTTTGTGTTTGATCTTCAGTCCCGGCCTTGCTTGTTTTTCGATTGTTTTCAATTTCTTGTTTTCCTCGCCCATTTTTATTCTCGAAAATATTTTCCCAATCTCCCCGATCATTCCTGCTTCTCCTGTTTCTCCAAAATTTCCCACAACGCATACGACCGTATTCGACGCGTTATAAAACTTTTTCATATAATCGACAAAATCTTTCCGACCCACTCGCGCGATATTTTCTTTCGTCCCGATCACTTTCCACCCCGCCGGCTGATCGCCATAGAGAAGGCTCTCAAATTCCTCTTCAACGGAAAGCATCGGATTGTCTTCATACATATTGATCTCCTGGAGGATGACGCCCCGTTCTTTGTTGATTTCTTTTTCTTCGATCTTTGAGTTCAGATATATATCCGAAACGACGTCGATCGCGAGATGGATATGCTCTTTGTCAACTTTGGCATAGTAGGCCGTGCTTTCCTGAGAAGTATAGGCGTTGAACTCTCCCCCGACCGCGTCGAGTGATCCCGCGATGTCCTTCGTTTTGGGCCTTTTTTTCGTTCCCTTGAAAAACATATGTTCAAGAAAATGCGAAAGGCCATTGATCTTTTTCGTCTCATATTTCGACCCGGCCGCCACCGCCACGATCACCGTCACCGTGTTCGTGTCCTTCATCGGCGCCGTCACCAGCCGCAACCCGTTTTTGAATGTCGTTTTTTTGAAATGCATGCGAAGATATTAAAAGGTTATCCGGAAGATATTTGCAGAAGCATTATCTTATTTTCATTTTCTCTTCACCCTCGTGATCCCCGAACAAGGTATAATTTCAATTCCTTTTTTCTCAATCTCGTCCAAAAGCAAATTCATCCCGAGAGAATCCGAAGACATGTGGCCGGCGATAACAATGTTTATATGAGCTTTTTCGGCCGCTTTCTTGCTCTCTTCGCTCTGATGCATAGAAATGATCGTCCCAACACCCGCCCGGGAAAGATACTCATAAACTTTTGGCGAATAATCCGTTCCTCCGGAAAATTCCGTAATAGCGATTTTCCCACAGCGATTGTCCTCGTGTCCCGTGAAAAGAGTCGGCCCTTGTCCGTATTTAATCGCCTGCTTGTATTCGGGAATTTCTTTCAAGAATTCAACGATTTCCCCGACATAATCAAATTTTTTTGCGTCGATTTTTTTCTTGAGAAAACTTACGGCCATATTGTCCGCCGGTGTATGCACATTCATTATGCTGATGCCCAAGAGTTTCGCCGCATCAATCGCCTGATTCACATTCGCCGGATTTACCGCCCGGGAAATTTCGGAAATGCGCGGTTTCATCAAGCTTTCCGCAATATTTATAGGAATGCCACATTGGGACAAAATATCGGCTTGCATATGCATGACCTCGTTGAGATTGGCCAGACCCTTCCCAACCGGGTGATGGCAAAGAATCAGATCGATCCCGCCCAGCTTGTCAGCGAGCATCACTTCACCTGTATCAATATCAATTCCTGCCAAAATTTTTTTTACCGCCTTGGCGCTGTCAAAGTGAACTCCTGAATCGGAATATGGGTCCCAAAGCTTTTCCTCATCAAATTCCGCTTTTTTCTTCGCGTTGAGCTTTTCATATTTCTCCCTTGTTCGCTTCAGTTTTTTTTGAATCTCGCTTTTCGGACGCAAATCATTTTTGATGCCAAGCTCAACAGCAAGTTTGTATATTTCTTGAACTTTCATATAAACAATATTACCAAATTACCCCCGCCCGCCTCGCTACGCGAAGCGTTGCGGGCAGGCTTATTCCTCAAATTTTTTCTTCAAATATTCTACCAAATCTTCGATCTTCACTCGTTCCTGTTTCATCGTGTCCCGGTCGCGCACCGTCACCGCTTTGTCTTCAAACGTCTCGAAATCAACCGTCACGCAATACGGCGTTCCGATCTCATCTTGCCGGCGATAGCGCTTTCCAATGGACTGGGTTTCGTCATATTCCGTCATAAAGTTCATTTTCAATGTATTCCAGATATCCTTGGCCGGCTTTGTCAACTCTTCTTTTTTGGAAAGCGGCAAAACAGCGACTTTGATCGGAGAGAGCCTTTTGTCAAATTTCAGCACGACTCTTACTTCGTCGCCGACTTTTTCTTCGGTATAAGCCTGATCAATGAACATCAAAACATGCCGATTGAGCCCGGCTGAAGTTTCCATGATATGCGGAATGAATTTTTCTCCAGTTTTTTCGTCGAAATAGTCGAGTTCCACCCCGGAAAACTTCGAGTGCTGGGACAAGTCCCAGTTTCCCCGGGCATGGATACCTTCAACTTCTTTGAAACTTCCAAGAGATTTGAAATTATATTCAACGTCATATGCTTCCGATGCATAATGGGCCAGCTTTTCGTGCTTGTACCAGCGGATTTCATCTGCTTTGATCCCGTATTCCAAATACCAATCCCAGCGAACTTGTTTCCACATATCATATTTTTCTTTCATGACATCGGGATGCAAAAAATATTGCATTTCCATTTGCTCGAATTCGCGGGTTCGGAATATGAATTGCCGCGCGACAATTTCGTTTCGGAAAGCCTTTCCGACTTGGGCGATTCCAAACGGCAATTTCACGTGCAAGGAATCCACGGTATTTTTGTATTCCAAATAAATTCCTCCGCAAGTTTCCGGACGCAAATATACCGTGTTTTCTTCGCTTAATTCCTCGGTCGGCGAACCGATATTCGATTTCACCATCAAAGAAAAAATCTTGGCCGGCGTGAGATCGGTCGAACCGCAATTGGCACACTTGAGTTTTTCTTCTTTTCTCAACTTGTCCAACTGAGCATTGAGATCTTCAAGAGGCGCTTTGTCCGCGTTGATCCCGAATTGTTCCAAGATGTGATCGGCCCTGAAACGCGATTTGCACTTTTTGCAATCCACTTGAGGATCGTTGAACCCATCAACGTGACCGGACGCCTTCCATGTCGTCGGGTGCATGAAAATCGCACTGTCGAGACCAACAATGTCGTCGCGAAATTGCACCATATGTTTCCACCATTCATCGCGAATATTGTTTTTCAAGAGCGTTCCATAATGGCCGTAATCATATATAGCCTGCATCCCGCCATATATTTCCGACGACGGAAAAACAAACCCCCGCCGCTTGCACAGTGACACGATTATTTCCATCATGTTCTCTTTTTTTTCTTCTGTCATAGCATTTTGATTGAAAAATTAAAAAAATTCGTCCTAAATATCCAAAGAATAATCTTTGAGTATTCGGGACGAATTTCTGCAATCCGCGGTTCCACCCGAGTTCCTTGCTACTGGATTGCAACAAGGCTCTTTGACCTATTGAGTTTTTTCGATTGAGGACTGCCAATCCTCACAGGTTGTATAGTAATCAATTTTTGCTTTTTTGTCAACGACTACTTTTGTCCCTTGCGATCGAACATAGTCAAAAGCACTTCGCACTGATTGACCGCCGCCCGCAAAAAAACTTCAATATTCGGCTCAATATTCGATCCATCCGGAAAAATCAAAAAAACTTTGTTGGAAGATAAGTCTGATCCGAACGAACCAAATACATGAAATCCCTCTTTCTTCCCCATGCTTTGATCATTTCCCCATTTTACAATATCCTTGTTGCCTATTTTGATGCCCTCCGTATTGCTGCCAGGATCGGTTTCTACCGAATATACCCAATATTCTTTGGCGGTTTGGATTGTTTTCGTGTCCAGAACTCGAAGCGTCGCCCATCTTTTTCCGCTCAAGGACAACACTATTGTGAGAATTTCATTTATATATTGTTCCGCTTCCTTGCGGCTCGATGGCGCTTTGAGCTTTTGCAAAAATGATTTGATCAGCGAAACTTGAACATTCACTTTGCCAAGATACGCGAACGCTTCAAGCAACTCTTTCTCTCTTCTTTGGTATTCTTCCTCCAGCTTTTGAATTTCTTTCTCCCGGTTTTCCACCGCTTTTTCATAGAGAAGGAATATCCGCCAGCCGATGAAGATCTGGAAAAAAAGCAAAATCGATTCCAAAATTTCTTCAGAAAAAACAGAAAAACTGTTCCGTACCAGAAGTGGAGTGAAAATTATGGAAATTACCAGCAGAAAAAATACAAGTAAAAACAGATTTCTCAACTTTTCAATTCGTGATGTCATAAGCTGTGTTTGTTCCCCTTTTTCGCCGTTTCAAGCAATAGATAATACGAAGTTTCTCTTTTGCTAATTTCAAAAAAAGGCCTCTTCCGAGGCCTTCCGACTTATTTCACCTGAATAAGAGACATCAGAAGGAAAAAAACCGAAACGACCAGAAAAGTCATCAGCACGATCAACGATATCCCAAAACGGACATGCTCGTTTTGCTTTTTGCTGAGACTTTTTTTCGCCCCTTTCGCCGAGTTTTTTGTTGTTTTTGTTTTTGTGGCCATTTTAGTTATATTTTTTATTTTTTATGCAGATGTCCAACTTTGTTCTCATTTTACCAAAAAATGATTTTATGCGCAAGTGATATTTTCCCCTCTATTCTCCGCATCTCCTCAGTACCCCTAATTTCTTAGTTTTCTCATCATGTCCAGATAAAACTTGAGGTTGTGAATAGTGGCGAGGCGCCCAGCGAGCGGTTCGCCGACCGCAAAGAGATGGCGCAGATATGCTCGGGTATATTTCTGGCAGGTATAGCATTCGCAATTTTTGTCAATCGGCTTGAAATCTTTTTTGAATTTTTGGTTGGTAATGTTGATAGTTTCATAAAAATCTTTTTTTAACCGAGAGCCGAGCTCTTGGTTATTTCCTTTCCAAACAAACAGCGACCCATGCCGCGCGTTTCGAGTCGGAATGACACAATCAAACATATCAATGCCATTATTCACTGCGAAAAATATTTCTTCGGGCCGGCCTAGTCCCATCAAATATCGCGGTTTGTCTTTTGGCAAGCTTGGCAAAACCCATTCCAAAATTTTCTTCATAATTTCGCGCGGCTCCCCAACCGCCACCCCGCCGATCGCGTAGCCATCGAAGCCAAGTTCGAGCAATTGCCGCGCCGACTCTTGCCGCAAATCTTTATACACAGAACCTTGTATTATTCCGAATAGTAAGGGGCGCTTTATTTTTTCGGCTTTTCGCTTTGCGCTGTTGTTTTTCGCTTTGCACTTTTCTCTTTGCGCTTTTTCAAAGTATTCTTTGCATCTCTCCGCCCACCTCGTCGTACGTTCAAGCGACTTCTTTGCATATTCACGGCTGCACGGATACGGCGGGCATTCATCGAGAACCATGATGATATCACTCCCAAGCGCCAGCTGGATCTCGATCGATTTTTCTGGCGTCATAAAATATTTTTTTCCGTCGATCGGATCCTGGAACTCAACTCCTTTTTCAGACAACTTGACGCTGCTTTTTTCATCTCTCCTCCCCGCGAGCGAAAAAACCTGATATCCGCCCGAATCCGTCAGGATGGGACCGTTCCAATTCATGAACTTTTGCAGCCCGCCCGCCTTTTGAACCAGCTTCTCCCCCGGCCGAAGCCAAAGATGATATGTGTTTCCCAACACAATTTCCGCGCCGAGTTCTTTCAACTCTTCCGGCGTCAAATTTTTCACCGCCCCCTTTGTCGCAATCGGCAAAAAAAATGGCGTATTCACCGCCCCATGCATAGTTTCAAGTTTCCCGATTCGTCTTTTTTCAGTCCGCCTTACAATTTTAAACATCAAAAAAATTTGTGTTACATGTTACATGCTTCGTGCTATATGGCTACGGCGTCACTTTCCCTGTATCCCCCACACCCAAATCTTCCATGAGGTTTGTGTTCTTTTCTCCGAGCTTCGCCTCGAGCGGCTGCCCCGTAAAAGCATCTTTGGCGGAAAACACCGTCTTGGAAAGAAGCGCAGCAAAATCTCCGACCTGGTTCTGCGAGGGCATAATTCCGATTTGGAAAATGAGTTCTTTCGGATTGGTGATGATTCCCGTTCCGGCCGACAAGCTCCCGATATTCCAGACAAGCTCGCTTGTCCGGTCATTGAAATTCACGGCCGCATCCCGGGGAAGAAAATTGTTTTCCCATTTCGCTCCCGGAGCAAGTGTCATCGCCATTTTTGCGTCCGTCGCATCATTCGAGACATTGGCAGCCTTCATATGAAGAGTAAATGTGGATTTTTGTCCCACCTTGAGCGGCAACGGACCGGAATTCGGGATGTCCGCGTCGTTATAGAATCCTTCAACCTTTGCGATCAATTTTGAATTCAATTTGGCCTCCACGGTGTTGCTCGCCACAATTTTGTTGGATCCTTCAACCGTCGGGATATCCGGACTATCCATCCGAGCGATTGCTGAAAATGAGAATCTTTTGTCATTCGGACCCGAAACCGGAATGATGTCTTTCACCGGAACAATAAAGCTGATCTCGCCTTCCGCGCCGGGCGCAAGAATTTTGAAATTCGGAACTTCAGAAGCTCTCAATGTAATGATTTTCTTTTCCGGATCAAATTCTCCCTTGAAATCCCGCATATCCATCCGGGCATAATCCAGAATTGGACTCGACGCTTCAACCATGAGAACCACATCCCGAAGTCCGATCGAACCCGTATTTTTGTAGTTGATTTTGAAAAGCAGCGATTCGCCCGCGTTCACGAAAACATTTTCTTTTTTGTCATTTATCGTTTCACTCAAAACAAGCGGCGAGCCGATGATCTTCGTCGTGCTCTGCGTTTCGCCATATGAGATGAATTGATTGTCAGCCCCGATTTCTCCTATATAAAATTTCATCTTTTTTTCCTCATCCCTTGCTCCGTTCATGATTCCGTTGATCTTGACAAATCCTGCTTGTCCTGTTTCCAGGGCGCCTACATACCAAATATTGTTGCCTTGAGCTGGCAATGGCTCGGAATTCGAGAAAGAAAATCCGTCCGGAAAATCCGCTTTTATTTTGAGATCGTTGAAGGTTTCTTGTCCGGTATTCCGGTACGTGACGGTGTATGAAACGGAATTTCCCGCCGCCGCATTTTGCGAACCGCTCGTCTCAAGCTGAATGGGACTCGAGGATATGAACACGCTTGAGCCCGCTTTCGCAGAAAAAGTGGAATTGAAAGTGGAGGGCTTGTAGTCGATTTTGACTCCCACATATACCAGCGCGTCTTGAGGACCGAAGAATTTTCCTTGAAGCTCCATTTTCCCGCCGCTTTTTTCCGCAATGTCCCCGATGTTGAATTTGCTCACGCTCGGCCCTTCCGATTCAAACTGAAGATTCCCGGACGGCTTAAAATTTTCCGAATAGCTCACATAGAGCACCGCGTTTTTGAGAGACGCACGATTGAGATTTTGATAATTTATTTCAAAACTGACAGCGTCTCCGCTCTTCACCTTTTCCGGTCCAGAAATGGAAACCTTCACCTGATCTTCCGAAAAGGCGCTTTTGCGGAAATATAAGGCTAGCCAAACAACTCCGAAAACAACTACAATCACTCCAAAGATAATAGCTATTTTTTTGATAAGTTTGTTTCTCTTTTCTTTCTTCACTTCCTGCTCTTGGATCCAGACTTCCTTTTTTTTCTCAAGATCTTCTTCGAGAGATGACGCAGCAAAAGGATTCTCATTTGAAATATGAGGATTCAATGACCTTGACTGAACCGGAGTGTTTGAACCTCCGCCAGCTGGCGGACTTTCCTCTCTTTGGTATATTTTTCTTTCTGTTTCTTTGAGAGACATATATGCGCAATTATACACTAAGAATTGTATTTCTCAAACTCCCGTCTGATCCTCCCCAATCCTTTCAGCTCCGCCCCGCCAATTTTCACTTTGAGAATTTTTCCAAGCGGATTGGCCAGAAATACCCGAAGAAGCTTGATCTGGTCGGATGATATTCGCGCGAGAGAGAGCTCTCCGGAAAAACATTTTTCGCAAACAACCCCGCCCCTCGTTGAAGAAAAAGAATTTTTTTCTTTTTCTTCAAGGCGCGTTTCGCATTTCGCGCACCTCATCGTTTCGGGACGATGTCCGAGCGCGTCAAACAGCTTCCACCAAAACGCTTCGAGCAAAATTTCCGCTCCATCCGCTTTATCTTCCGAAGCCTCGGCGGAGAAGGACAAAAATTCTCTCAATAAGTCAAAGACTCTTTCATCTTTTTCTTCTTCGGAAAAATGGCGCGAGAAAAATTTGAAGATATTCAGAACTTCGGCCAATTTTTCGAAATCTTTTTTTATATTGTCAAAGTTTTCGATCGTGATCGCGCTCGCGATCTGGCCCATTCCGCGCGAGCGAGCAATATAGATCTCCGAAAACGTCCCCGGCTCCAAATGCCCGGCGAGCTTCGCCGTTTGTTTTCGTACTCCCCGCCCCATCGCCTTCACCACCCCTATTTCCCTTGTATAAAGGACGTATAGCCGGTCAAATTCTCCGACATCGTGAGAAGACAAAATTATAGCCGTATATTTTTGCATACCCGGTAGTAGAATTTTGACAATAGAAAGACTATGATCAAAATCGTAATTAAAATATTTTGAGATAAATTCGCCCCTTAGCTTGTCTATTATAGCCAAAGGCTAGTCAAAATTTCACTACCGGGCATATGTTGATTATATCATAAAAACAGGGTCGCATTGTATTCATGCGACCCTTTCTAAAAGGATTGATTTTTTTTCTCGCCTCTCCAGATAACGAGCCCGAGCATAACTGCTGCTATCAACAGTCCAGCTAGCGTTAGCAATGCTATCCCGCGCCAAGAATAGTCAAAAACAAAATAAGAAAGACCATATCCTCCCGCCGGCAAAGTCACGCATACGCTCAAAATCAAGTATTCTTTTCCGCTTATTTTTGTCATTTTTCCTCCCAGCTTACCGGCTGCACCAATTTCTAGTGCCCGCACTCATCCCGGAAATTTTCATAGATTATGTTATAGACGAGATAAAAAAGAACAATAAGGGAAAGCAAATAAGCCATTCCCCAGATGATATCGCTATCGCCCGCAAAGTATTCCATAGCCTCTTTATCCTCCTTCGGCAACGCCAGGTATTATAAATCAGTCAGCTGAAAAAATTCCTACCGGCAGAAAAAACACTGCCGAACCCACAACGACCCAAGCCAGTCTGCTATACCTCACAATAGGACTAATACCTTTGGCGATTAGCTCGGTTTCGCTGGGAACAATAAACGAAGCAATAATTATCGCAGTGAAAGCGATAATTGAGACGGCTAAGATATATGCGTACATCTTTCCCATTTCAGACTCCCTTTTTCAAAGATCGCCCCGCGTTGCGGAGCCGAATTTATACAAAAAAATAAATTCCAAAAAATATATTTTATTTCTTCTATTTTATTTCTTCTATTTTTTTGAGCCACACTTTCACCGGCGTCGTTTCGAGCTCCACAAGTTCCGATATATTCGCTTCGACATCTTCACCTTCCGACAATTCTTCGGCCAATGTTTCTTTCGCGATCAAATCGCCAAACTTTTCAAAAATTTCATTTCCTCCTTGATAACACAATGTTATCCGATTGTCAACTTGATATCCCGCTTTTTTTCGCAATTCCTGGATGCGGCGAACGAGTTCGCGCGCTTCGCCTTCAAGCCGCAGTTCGTCCGTGATCTTCGTGTCCAGCCCCGCTTCCCAGCTGATTTCTTCTTCGCGCACAAAACCGGGTTCTTCCGTGATCCCGCCGGCAAAGCTGACTTTTTTCACATTGACCTCTTCTTTGATGAGCTCGGCCATCTCTCCCCCGACATCTTCGTTGATCTTGAGCTCCGCCAAAGGCTGGCGCACCTTGATCCCAACTCTGGCGCGCGCCGCGAGCCCCATCTTCACAAATCGCCGCGTGAGCTGCATTTTTTCATTCAAATCATCATCGATCAATTTTTCATCGGCCGCCGGAAAATCCGCGAGGTGAACTGATTCACTATTTGTAAGATTTTTGTATATTTCTTCCGCCACAAACGGCGTGAAAGGCGCCATCAATTTTGAAAGCTCGATCAAGACATAGTGCAAAGTTTCATAGGCTTGATTTTTGTCACCGTCATTTTCGCTCTTCCAAAATCGCTTGCGACTGCGGCGAACATACCAGTTGGAAAGATTGTCGATGAACACGGGGAATAATCTGGCTGTTTTGTTGAGTTCATAGCTCTCCATATGCTGATTAACATTCTTGATGAGCGAACTCAGCTCGGAAACTATCCATCGATCCAATAAATTCGCATTTTCCGATACTTGATACTTGATATTTGATGCTTGATACTTATCAATATTCGCATACAACACGAAAAAAGAATACGTATTCCAAAGCATCCTAAACATTCCCCGGACGTTTTCCGACATATCTTTTTCCGAAAAAGTGAGATTTTCCGCAGCAACCACCGGTGAATCCATGAGATAATATCTGAGCGCATCTGCCCCATATTTTTCCATCATTTCCGAAGGATCGGGATAATTTTTGAGACGCTTTGACAATTTTTTCCCGTCTTCTCCGACCACAATTCCATTCACAATGACGTTTTTGTAGGCGTTGGAATCTTTGATGGCAGTTGAAATGGCGTGGAGATAATAGAACCAAGCCCGCGTTTGGTCCACACCCTCCGCGATGAAATCAGCCGGAAAACTTTTCTCGAAATTTTCCTTGTTCTCGAAAGGATAGTGAGCTTGGGCGTACGGCATCGAACCGCTATCAAACCAGGTGTCGAGAACATCTGGAATTCTTTTCATCTCGCCATCGCACTTCTCACACTTGAAAGTTATTTTGTCTACAACGTGTTTGTGAAGATCAACCGGCTTGGAATATAATTCAACAACTTGCCCTTTCTTGTGCATTGATTCATTTAATGTTTCTTCCTTTTTCATACTCAACAAAATTCCCTTCATGACTCTTAGGGGATTTCCGTGAGATATAATGACGATATTTTTTCCTTTATATTTTTTATTCAAACCGTCAATGAAGGAAACGAGTCTGTCTCGAATATCCTCCAATCCTTCCATTCCATTGCTGTCCGTTCTGTCTGGATTTAACATCTGGGGATATAATTTTATGAAACTATCCCAATCTGTCCCCTCCAGCTTTCCGCATTCAACCTCAGTTAGCTTAGCATCAATAATAATTTCCGCTCCTGTTTTTTTTGAAATAATTTCCGCGGTCTCCACGGTTCTCTGAATGGGAGAACTAAAAATAACATCAATTCTTTTATCTTCTAAATATCCTGCCAATTCTTCGATTTGTTTTTGTCCTTTTTCGGTAAGCGGATTCTCGCCCTCTTTCGGATGAGATAAAATTATTCTTTTGACATTATTCTCCGCTTCTCCGTGCCGCACCAAAAACAATTTATTCGGATTGCCAAACTGCTCCCGGATTTCATCAACGGAGCCAACGACTTTAATTTCCGCACATTTTTCGCATTTCCAAATCGGAATGACTGACGCCCAAAAGCGTTGCCGTGAAATGGACCAGTCGCGCGCACCTTCGAGCCAGTTGCCAAACCTTCCCTCTTTGATATGCCCTGGCGACCAATTGATATCTTTCGCCTGATCGAGCATTTTTTCTTTGATTTTCTCAACGCTCACAAACCACGATGAAGTGGCATAATTCAGCAACGGCGTATCGCACCGCCAACAGTGCGGATAGGAGTGTTCAAATTGTTTTTTCGCAAACAACAAATTCTTTTTCGCAAGATATTTGATGATTTCGACATCCGTTTTTTGACTGTCGTCGATCGGCTTCACATCAAGCCCCGCGAAATCTTTGGCTTCCGACCGGATCGTCCCATCCATGTCAACATGAGAAACAAAAGGCAAATTATATTTCTTACCTAAATTCATATCATCTTCTCCGAAAGCAGGCGCGATATGCACAATCCCTGTCCCCTCTTCCGTCGTCACAAAATCACCTGGATATATTTTCCACCCATTCTCGCTGTTCTGAAGCTTTTCGTCTTTGGAATAATAGTCAAAAATGGAATCATACTCCAAACCAACAAGATCTTTGCCTTTTATATCGTTGTGAACAATTTCTATTTCTCTCTCTTTAAATACTTCGTCGACGCGATCACTCGCAATAATAAGCAGCTCTTTGATACCGTCGACTCGCAAAGCAGTATATTCAATATTTTCTCCGACTGCCAAAGCTACATTTCCTATAAGCGTCCACGGAGTAGTGGTCCATGCGAGAACATATACCGAATCTTTTGTTTCATATTGTCCTTCTGCCCATTTTTGCCCTGGTTTTAAATGAAACTTCACTGTCGCCGACAAATCTTTGACCATCTTGTATCCTTCCGCCACTTCTGATTGCGAAAGAGTTGTTTCGCAGCGCGGACAAATATGCATCGATCGATAGCCCTCATATATCAGGCCTTTATCCCAAAGCTGCTTGAAAACCCACCAGACCGATTCCATGAACGGCAAGTCCATTGTTTTGTACGCGTTCTCCATATCCGCCCAGCGCCCGAGCCGACGAATCACTTTTTTCCAGTCCGCCGTGTATTCCAAGACTTTCGAGCGGCAAATCTCGTTGAACTTTTCCACTCCGTATTTTTCCAAAATTTCTTTCTTGCGTTTCACTCCCAATTCCTTCTCGGCAATATTCTCAATCGGCAATCCGTGGCAGTCCCAGCCCCATTTTCGCGGAACGTTGAAGCCGCGCATCGTCCAATATCGCGGCACAACATCTTTCATTGTGCTCGCCACAATATGGCCATAGTGTGGCGTTCCCGTCGCAAAAGGCGGGCCGTCATAAAAAGAATAGAGCGGCGCATCGAGGCGTTGCTCCAAAGATTTTTCAAATATCTTGTTCTCTTCCCAGAACTTGAGGACATCCTCCTCCATCTTTGGGAGAGATTGTTTTGGATCGACGGGTTTAAACATTTTTATAGACTTCAAGTGTTTCCTTCGCGCACTTTTCCCAGCTGAATTTTTTGGCCTGCTGTTTGCCTTTCGCGCTCAAATTTTCGCGCAAATCCTTGTTTGACGCGAGCTCCATCATTCCTTTAGCGATTCCTTCCGTATCGTGCGGATCGACGAAATAGGCGGCCTCGTCCGCGATTTCCGGAATGGATGAGACTTTTGAAACAAGACACGGAGCGCCGCAAGCCATCGCCTCAACGATCGTTTGCCCGAAACCTTCCCAAAGCGACGGCATCACGAAAAACTCCGCGTTGGTATAGAGCGGTTTCAGTTCATCTCCGCCGACATATCCAGTGAAAACAACGTCATCCTCGATTCCCAAATCTTTGGCATGCTGAAAATATTCTTCCATGAGCCAGCCTCTCTTCCCCGCCACGACAAGCTGATAGTCAGAATTGTTTTTGAAATCTTTTTTGAAACGCGCGAAAGCGTCCAGCACCCGGCTCAAATTTTTGCGCGGCTCAAGCGTTCCCAAAAACAAAATATATTTTCCCAAAATGCCATGCCCTTTTTTCACGTCGTCTTTTGAATATTCCTCTTGCTCAAAAAATCTTTTGTCGATCCCGTTGTGAATCGTCGTGATTTTTTCTCCTGGATATCTCAAAAATTCGCGCGCGTCTTTTTTGGTCGATTCGGAGACAGTGATGAGATGATCTGATTTTTTGGCAGCAAAGCTATAGAGCGTTTTCAGTTTCGCAGTCGCGAGGCGGGGAAAAAGTTCCGGAACGCGATACGGCGCAAAGTCATAGAAGGTGGTCACGATTTTTCCACGATAGGTCGCCGGTACGCGAAAGAGCGGCGACGTGGTGTGCAGCACATCCATTTTTTCTCTCGCGAAAGTCGCCATCCCGAGGATCTCGCTATACGCCGCCGGCATATATTTTTTGTAGTCGGAAAACGGAAAAAACTTGATCTTCACATTGGGTTGTGTGAAGCGCTTCACGTCTTTGTCTTGCACTTTGAAGTCAAAGAACAATATATACTGGTTTTCTTTGTCCATTTCAAGCAGATTTTTGACCAATTGCCAGACATAATTCGCTACCCCCGTGGGCGCCACTTTTTCCGGATTCAATATGGCTCTGGCATCGATTCCAATACGCATCCCGGTAGTAGAAATTTGACTTTAAAAAATAAAGTAAATTTCAATAGTTTTTATACAAATTATATGCTTATACGCCCTGTAGCTATCTTCTTGGCCGAAGGCCGGTCAAATTTTCACTACCGGGCATAAAATTTGATGTTATCTGCCTATATTCTGCTCCAAAATAGACAATTAGTCAATTGAAAAAATAATTGATATAATCCTTATATGAAAACAAAAAACGCTGCCGGATATTTTTTCTTTATTTCTCTTGTATTTTTCTCCCTGCTTTTTCCCGTGGGAGTTTTTCATGATCTTCCTTCGGCCGATGCAGCTACGAAGAAGTCTATTGAAAAAAACTACATCGAACACGAAGTGGTCGCGAAAATTTCGCCAGACGCGGATGCAGGCGCAATTGCCGTGAAATATAATCTTGCTGCAGAATTGCTCAAGACAAGCTCGGACGGGAATTTGTATATCTTGAAAAGCGCGAACAGTCTCACGACGAAAAAAATAATCAAAGCTCTTCAAAAAGACCCGACGGTAATTTCCGTTCAGCCGAACTTCAAATATGAAACTCTCGCCCGCGTTGCAAATGATTCTTTGTTTTCCCAAGAATGGGCGCTCGCCGACACGAGCACTTTCACCGGCGGAGTTTCCGCCTCGTCCTCTTGGGACCTCGAAACAAAAAACAAAAACAAAATTCCGATCGCTATCATCGATACGGGAATCAGCTACAATCAGCCGGAGTTGAAAGCTGCCATCACGGGCGGAAGAGCGAAAGGAAAAAATATCAACAGCCCGAAAAAGAAACCGGCTGACAGCGACGGCCACGGGACATTTCTTGCCGGGATCATCGCCGCCAAGACCAACAACAAAAAAGGGATGTCCGGCGCCAGTTTTTTCGGCAATTTGAAAATAATGCCGCTCAAATTCGACTTCACGACCGACCAGGCCATTTCGGCGATCAATTATGCCGCGTCGCGCAGCGTTCCAATCATCAATGCCAGCTGGGGAGCCTATGGAGAAGAAGGTTTGGATCTCGTCTTGAAAGACACAATCGCAAGCTACTCCGGAGTTTTCGTCACGGCCGCGGGAAACGGAGATCCGGACACTTTTATCGGATATGATCACGATGGCACCGACCCAAACAAAAAAATGTACCCTTGCGATTTTGAATTGGCAAACATCATCTGCGTGGCGGCGTCCGGAAAAGACGGAGCGCTCACGGAGTATTCCGATTTTGGAGCAACGTCCGTTGATGTCGCCGCTCCCGGCGGAACGGACAATGACCCGATCATCGGACTCGATCTCAAAAAAAACAAATATACTGAGGCCGAAGGATCTTCTCTTTCAGTCGCATATGTCAGCGCCGAGGCGGGATTGCTTCTCTCAAAAAAACCGTCTCTTTCCGCCGCACAGATTATTGAAATAATAAAAAACTCGGTTGATCTCGAACCGAGCCTTGCTGGAAAGATATTAACTGGAGGAAAGATTAACTTCCGGCGTGCGTTGGAGATGGCTGGAAACTATTAATAAATTTCAGTTGAGCACTTCTTCCGTCACGCGGTTTTTGCAGACTTTCAAGAGTTTCGCGTCGCTGATTTTGTCACAAACGGCAAAGTCTTTTTTTGAAACAGCGAGATCCCGCCAGCAGCCGTCTTTTTCGATACCTGCAAGATTTTCGCATTGGCTTGCGGAATTTTTTGGCGTGATGGGTCTATCCCCGCAGGCTTCTTGGCAATATTTGAGTCCGTCAGGAACATCTTTGAAACGCGCGCAGTCATTCGCGCAATCCGCGTTTTCGAAAACCGGCTGGCCGTTTTCTGTCGCGGAAGCAGCGTCTTCCGGAACATTGTTTTCTTGATTTATATTCTCCGTACCATCGACTGGCTGATTGATTTGATTTTGCGTTTCACTATTTTTTGTTCCGACATTATTCTTGTCCGTTTTAAAATATCTATTCTTGACCGCGCCATAGGCAAAATACAAAACCAGAGCGGCCGCGATGCTATATATGGCTATGAGAGTTATATTTGATTTTTTCATAGAATTTGCTTAGTAAGCGCTGTCAATATCCACTCCGGAATAGTAGTGTTTCAAAATCCAATCCCACGACTTGCCGTCCTCGGCGTATCCCAAAGCCCCGTGAGCCGAAAGCCCCCACATATGATTTCCTCCATCGCCGGGATTCAAACTTTTTTTCGTTCCCTTCTTGTGGTCTTTCACTGATTTGAGATAAGGGTATCCTTTGAGTGCTCTCGTCTTTCCGTCCGTATAGGAACAATAGGGAGTGAGCGCCGTTTCATTGTCGTATTTCACGATTCTTCCGCGAGTATCTTCGGCCGCTTTTCTCACATTTGGATATTTCTCTTCCCTATCATATCCAAGATATATCTGCGATCCAGCATCACTGCGAATCTTGAATCCCATGGGCTTGTATTTGGTGGCATTGTCGATATACCACTTGCCGTAAGTGCGAAAAATGGTCGTCATCACCCGCACATGGTCGGAGTCTCCGGTTCCGGTTGTTTCTCCTGCTCCCCAAACATACTGCTCGAGCGGGAGTTTGTTGATGATCCAAATTTGTGTGGTCGAACTTGAGTTTCCGTTATAGATATCGTCCCCGTGATAATAATTGACTTCTATTTTTCCTCTGAAATGTGAATAGTCGCCCCATTCCGACTTTATGCTGCGGTCGGTATCAAAAATGATATCCGAATTGTTGCCGTCCGCCGCGTCGAAAGTGACGTTGTCGTCAACGAGCGTTTCGGCAATGGAGCTATATACTTTCAATTTCCCGTCGTCGTCATATTTCACCCGGGTCGTCGAATCGCCCGCGACTTGGGCGATGACTCCTCCGTTTTTGTCTTTGATGTTGTACGCCTTGTTGGCATCAATCTTGAAAATATCGTCTTTCGAGTTGTACCAGAGTCCCACCGCGATTTCCGATCCGAGCGAATTTGTCTGGGCCGCGACTTCCGTCTGCGCCGTGGTATTGCTGGCACCCGCTTTTTTCCACGCTTTCATCACCTTGTTGCATTCCTTGCGGCTGATTTTCGGCAGATATTTTTGCCAGAGAGTTTGGCCAATGCCCGCTTTCACAAGTTTTGTCTGCCATTTCGTGACTTTCGATTTCGCGGCTTCGGCAACATTTTGCCCAACAAAAAAACCTCCACTCGTCGATATGAAAACCGCGATGAAGAGGCATGAATATGCAATTTTTCTTATTTTTTCTTTTTGCATTGGCGTATATTGTATTTTAGCATATTTTTGAGAAAAAGTCTAATCTCGGGCAACCCAAAAAAGCGCTGGATATTTTTGATATTCAAAATTGAAGCCGATGACTCGTTTATCTCGCGAGTGGCGCGGGAGGAACGCAGGGGCGCTGGGTCATATTGATGGGCACGTTGTTGACAGCGACGACATAGATATTCAAAGGGTTGAGAGTCGACTGCCCGTCAAAATATCCCCACAGCCCGAGCGACATATTGGAAAGATCGACGAGGCCGGCTCCGCCAGTGTGGCTGTCAGGAGCGGCCTCCGCCGCGAACGTTCCGCCGCGCGGAGGAAGCTTCATTGAATTCACGGTTCCGGAAAAATAGTGTCCGGCTCCCGGCAGGCCGGGCGGGACGATTTGATAGGCCATCGTTCCCTGCCACACATCGTCCAAATATCCGCAGACCCACAAATTCGCCGTCGCGGACATCGGTACTCCGAGACTCGAATCGAAACCGGAAGATGAAATTTCATAACGGGCCACGCATTCGTTCATCAGTCTGTTTATTTCTTCGACTTTTTCCGCGGGAGCTTGAAGCTCTGCGGCGATGCGGAGCCTTTCCTTGAAATACAGCCGTCGAAGCGCGATTGGATCGTTCTGGCACTTGTCACGAAGCCACTCGAGAGTCAGACAGTCATCCAAGGTTCTGGCCATGATAGATCCAGCCGGATAACCGGGGATGTCAGTCATCGCCTTGATCGCCGAAATGAATTCGGGCGAACAAGTTCCGCCGGAAGCCGTGGCCGCGTTTTCGGCCAGATCTTCGGATTCTTCTTCGTCCGGATCATCAACCGTCGTTCCTCCGGTTTCATCAATCGGCGCAGTGGCCGAATCATCGTCATCTGAATGGCTGGTCGGCGCACCGCTCACTCCCCCGCCGTATCCAGTGAAAATGATCACCGTCTTGTCGGAAAATCTTCCGGGCCCCGCGCCGCTTCCGCTCGGGCTGCCACTTCCGGTATTTCGATCGTCTCTGTTTGATCCCGTATTCCCGGTTGTCCCACTGCCGCCTTGGCCGGACGGGTTTCCCGAAGGCGTTGTCGTCATAGTATTGTTGTTGCCCAGAAGATCGGCCAGATGGCTAAGATCGGGCAATTCTCCGGAAGTTCCCGGGGGAGTGGTCGTGCCACCGTCATCTCCATCATCTCCCGTTCCAGGAGGATTATCGGTAGGCGGAGTTGGATCGCCGCCCGGTCCCGCGCCCGTTCCCGGATCAGCACCGGAAGAGCCGGGATCAGCCGGTTCGACAGGAGGATCTTCGGAAACGGTCACTGTTGATCCGTCACCAAGATTGGTATTGTCCGGACCAATGACAACGCCCGGATCGTCCGGATTGGGATAGCCAACGATTGGCGATTCGCTGATAGGAGTGAGCGTGATGTCCGTATCCTTTTCCAGCGAACCAGGAGCGATCTTCAAAGTGAAATACAATCCGCTGGCTGTTTGCACGGTGATTTGTCCCCCGTTTTTGGCAGAAATTCTTTTCGTGACGGTCTTGGACGGGTCAATGAGACTTGAAAGATTTTTTCCATGAAGCGTACCTTTCGCGTTTTGCGTTTGCGTTGTTTTCGGAAGAGAAATATCCCCGTTGCGAAGATCCATAAAAAAAGAAACTATGAACGGCCACATCCAAAAGAGAACAAGCGCACCGATGAGAAGAAAAAACGCGGTCGTGATAATCGCCGCCACAAGACATCCGTTCTTTTTTTTCGGCTCGGACTGATTGATTTGATTGGCAGCATTGGCAGTATTGTCCGGAGGCGCAGCAGCTTTCGTTTCAGTTTCAGCTTTCGTTTTGTTTTCTTTTTTCTTTGTCCCGTTAGCCATAATTTTTATTTTAGTTTTATAATCTTCCTAAAGTATACCAAATCCGCAGTATTTGCCAATTTTTCACAAATCAAGCCGGTTGGCGATTTTGAACCCGAGCCAGATTCCGGCAAACGCTCCGATCGCGCTCAAGCTAATCGAAGAAAACGAAAAAATGCTCCCGCCCCAAAGAAGCGGGACATACCCGCCGATGATCGAACCGAGAAACAACCCAATCATGATGAAAGTTTTGGACATATTGTTTTGATTATATTGATATCTTACAACGAAATAACGTTTGCGTAAAAATAAAAAACCGCCCTGCTACATGATAGCCAATGGGCGGTTTATCAATTGGCGAGTTTTCTCGCCAAATTGTGTCAATTGCAATGGAATTCCAGAAGAACGGCGGAATAAATCGCCAGCCAGGTTTTAGTCCAGCGAAGATTTTTTCTTCCGGCTCTCCTCTGGCCACTCCTCGTTTCCCTGTCCGCAATGTCCGCGGCCCGATCACCGATGTCAGTCTTATGATGTCGCATAATACCAGCTCCTTCCGTGGAAGTTACAGCACGGTCACGCCGACTTCCAAGATGATACAGCCTCGCGCGTTCAGTCTCCCGGTGTTTCGCACGCTTTCCTGCCGAACCTTGTATGTCCGGTAGGGTTCCAGCGTCACTTTTTTGCCGAGAGGTTTGAAGATTCTCATGGACGGTTTCCCGCCGGCATCTTCATCCGTCTCGCTGTATTTGGGAACAAACTGCCAGCCACCGTTCTTGCGGTCGGACTGAACCCGAAGATTCAGGAGCTCGTGCTTTTCCGGAAGAGTAAGTTGGATGCCCACAAGCAGATCCCCGAACTTTGCCCCATCTCCCGCTTTCAATCCGGGGCCACGATATTTAAAGTCCATGAAATCAAGAATATTGCCTTCCTCCTCGAGCATCGCATGACAGATGTGATAGGAGATATCCTCGAAAACGAATTCTCCTTTTTTTATCTTAGTAACGATGCATTTGTAATCTCTTCCGGTCTCCGGTTGAAAACCAGAAGGGAAAATGATTCTCGGCAGCTCCCATGGATATCTCGCTTTCGCGAAAGCTGCAAATCTGTCGTCATAGAGATGGCGAAAACTCAAAGTCGTTTTCTCTGGCATGCCGTACATATCGTCCTTCCTCCTGGTCTGTAGGATGATTTTTTCAGGTACTACAACATCTTATAATAGGGGAAAAGAATATTTTTGTCAAGTATTTTCATCCTCACAAGCCTAAAAAGCCTTGTACAAAGCTAAAAAAGGAAAATTGATGAAGAAGATCTAAAGCCGGGACATGATGAAAGTCACAAGAAATCCGAGGATTGTGAGGAATCCAATGGCGTCAGTCCGTTTGCGAGAGCAAAGACAATAGCTTGAGTCATTTTTTTTATTTTATTATAGATATCTTATCACAAACCGGCTCAATTTTCTATCGAAAAAGTTTGAAAGTCGCAGGGTGATACCATACGGCTTTCATTGAAGTTCCTTTTGGAAATTTGCAAGCTTGGCTTCAAGCTTGCGAAGCATTCTCCTGGCGCCAGGAATTTTTTCCTCGCAGAATTGCCGGCACTCCTCGATGTCAGCATGCAATTTTATCACAATCGACAAAATCACCTTTCTCTGGCCATCTCCATTGTTTCCGGCGGGAGACTGGCTCTTGCCATTCACGTGATGCTGACTGACATCGCCTCCCCAGTCGTCCAGTCCTGTTCTCTGTTGGGGAGCAGCGCTACGACGCGCAGGGCGGCCTCCCAATCCGATGGATATTCCGGGAACGATTCCTCTGACGCCTCCTCTCCCGCCATTGGCTCTGTTTCCCCCCGTGCTGGTTTTGATGTCCCGCACTCCCTTTATGGGCATCTTCTCTTTTCCCCCTTGAATAAAATAATTTTCTTCAGCAATCTTTCAGTACCAATCAGTAAAGCACGTAAGATATTATTTGTCAAGTCCCCGCGTTTGGCGGGGCTTTTGAGAAGATAAGTTAAAAAAAATTTCTACAAACCCGGGTCGCCATATTTCGCAGTGTAGCAGTCGCGGAAGTATTTTTTGCGTTTTTTGTTTCGTTCATCTTTTTGATTTTAGGGTTAATTTCTTGCGATAAAAACAACGTAACAAAAACAACCCCGATTTGCATCGGGGCTGTTTGAAATCTTTCAGAAAAAATTCTGATTAGACTTTTTCGACTTTGGTTGCGTTCGGGCCTTTCGGTCCTTCGCCAACTTCGAATTGGACTTTGTCGCCTTCCTTGAGGTCGTTGAAATCAACGCCGACAAGCTCGCTTGAGTGGAAAAACAGATCCTTGTCTGTATCTTCCTGGGCGATAAAACCAAATCCTCGGTCTGTAAGTCTCTTGATAGTTCCTTGTGCCATTTCTATTTGGAAATTGCTTAAATTCACATTGTTTGTATTGCAAAATTGAGTTCGACGACGCTGCTATTGCATACTCCTGTGATGTTTCTAGTATAGCATTTCTGGGCATTTTGTCAACCGGGGGGTCAAGAGCCTCCCAAAATCCGGCTGATCGCGTCTTCATCCCGGCAAGAATAGGCGTCCGAGGGGGAATAGAATCTTTTCTTGGGACCAAAACATCCGCCGTTGTTTTTGTAAAGAACGCCAAAATATGGCATAAGAAAGCCCATATTCTTCTGTTTGAAAAAACCATACAGATTTTGAAGCGTTGCGGCTCTTCCCGGGGCGCTCATTCGCGCGAAAATATCGAGGTCGTCCGAGGGAATTCCGGTCCAATCAAGATGCAAGAGAACATTTTTTGCTTTCGAAGCATAGGCTTTGTTCCAAAGAAGCGCCCAACAGCTGCCTCTTTTGGAAAGGCACGGCCCGTTTTCGACGTCTCCGTTGCTGTCAATACCCACACCTCCTTCGATATAGTCGAAGATCGCGAGATATTTTGCGTCGGTGATGTTGCCTGTTTGCGCGCCGATCACAACGTCGACATTTTTTTCTTTTGCGTAAGCGCGAATATCCTTCACAATTTGCGGCGCATAGTTCCGCATAGAACTTTCCTGAAGCTGGATCTGTCCGAAAGTGAAACTCTGCACGCCCAGGTCAATCGCCTTGTGCGTGATATATTCCAGGTAGTCGCGATATTCGGCGCTCGAAAAAGTCGGCTTGCAAGTGTGCTCTCCCCAATCGTTGAGCGTGTCGTTGTGGCACATCTGACCAAAATCAAAAATATGCCCGGTCTCTTCGTTTTTGTAGTCCGCCGCCGTGCTGATCGCTTCGGCCAAAAACATCCCATAGACAACATCGGGTTTGGCGATCTGCGCCATATTTTTTTCAATCACTTGAAAGTCCGGCGGCTCGCGCCAAGTTTCCACCGCCCGGTGGAGATAGTAGCAATTCGACCGGTTGATGAGGCTCACGAATTCCCCCTGGTCTGGGTTGTATTCGGTCAGCAGTCCATCCGCGACGCACCCTTGCGTTTTGAGCCGTTTCATATCCACCGGCGGAGGAGGCGGCTTCGGTGGCTGAACAATTGTTCCGGCAAAAGATTCCGCGGCTGTCTCAACCACCGGTGGTATATTTTCCGCCACGCTCGCTTCTTGTTTTTTTTCTTCAAGCTTCAAACTATTTTTTTGAAACAACAAAAAACCGCCAGCCGCGATGCCTGCCAAAATCAAGCCGATTGCCCAAAAATATATTTTCTTGCGCCGACATGTCATTTTTCTGTTCATAACGCTTACTCTATCATTATTACGCATCCGGGAAAATTTGTCTTGCCTGAATTTTTTCCAACCAAAAAACCCTTGCATAAGGGTCAGTTATAAAATGTTTCACGCAGAAAATGGATATTTTCCCCTGAAACTTTTTCCAACCACCGTTCCGATGACTGTTCCGAAGATGATCCCGGCCGCGAAATCGGAAAACCAGTGAATGGTCACTGAAACACTGATGCCGACATAGAGCGCGTAAATCAGCGCGATGTATCGGATCCATTTATTTTTGGGATAGAGCATAATCAGCGCGACAACCATGGCAAACGCCACAGTCGTATGCGAAGACGGCCAGCCGAAAAAAACACCGCCCTGCAAAATGCCAAAGTGAAAAATATGACTCGTGTCGCTGATGGTCGCGTTTCCGAAAACATCCGGCGGTCCTGGCCGGCCGGTGAAAAATTTGTAGAGATCCGAAGTCAAAAGCCCGAAGAGCGCCGCCTGGCCTAGGGCAAGAGCTGTTTCGGTGAGTTTTTTATTTTTTTTGAACGAGCTCGCGACGAAAAAGATCAAAATACCAAAAAGCGGGATGAAAGCTCCCATAGGCACCGCCGGCCAAAGGGCTGATTGCAAGATCGGGCTGCGCGTCGCCTGGAAATATGCCCAATCAAAACCGGAGACAATGAGAATATATGTGAGAATGATCGCCAAAAAATGCCAGAGCAAATTTTTGCCCCAGAATATCTTTTTGATGTTTCCCAAAAAATTGTGAAAAAATCCAAGCATAAGAAAAAATAAATGATCAATACTTCTATTATACGCTCGAAAAAGATATTTTGCAGCACCGCCCTTTACAAATATAAGCAATCAGTATATAATTAACAGACTGTTTAAAAGGTACATTTTACCCTCAACTGCAACACTGGTTATCACGGATTAAGTTTGATTGTTCATTGAAAACCTCAGCCGGCGTGCGAAATTGAAGGCATTTTCTG
>JBAZUC010000003.1:0-34668 GCA_041661585.1 Parcubacteria group bacterium | reverse complement strand
TAAAGTGAGCGGAAGAGGGGAACTGCATATCGCGATTCTCATTGAAAATATGCGCCGCGAAGGATACGAACTCCAAGTTTCCCAGCCGCAGGTCATCATCAAGGAAGAAAGCGGCAAAAAACTTGAGCCGTTCGAAGAAGTGACGATCGATGTTCCGGAGCAATTTTCGGGTACGATCATCGAGACGCTTGGAAAAAGAAAAGGTCAGATGACCGAAATGAAACCGGAGGGCACCCAAGTTCGGATGGTTTTTGAAATTCCAACCCGGGGAATTTTGGGATATCGCAACCAGTTCATGATCGAAACACGCGGAGAAGGAATCTTTGCCAGCCGTTTTCTCGAATTCCGGCCGCACGCGGGAGCAATTTCCAAACATGCCACGGGTTCAATGGCTTCGATGGTCGCTGGAAAAGCGCTGGCTTTTTCACTGGCCAATCTTCAAGACCGCGGCGTGCTTTATATCGGTGCGAACACGGAAGTATACGAAGGCATGGTGATTGGGAACACGGCAAAAGGAAACGATATGGCGGTGAATCCCATCAAAGGAAAAAATCTGACGAACATGCGCTCATCGGGCGCGGACGCGGCCATCCATCTCGTGCCGCATATGGAACTCACGATTGAAAGAGGCTTTGAAATTATGGCGGACGACGAATATCTCGAGGTCACGCCTCACAGCGTGCGCCTGCGCAAACAAATTCTGAACGAAACACAACGCGTCCAAGCGGGGAGAAAGAAAGCATAAAATTTTCAATTTTCAATTCACAATTTTCAATCAATGGCTCAATTTCTAAATTTTCAATTTTCAAACATTGAACATTGGATCATTGAAAATTCATTGTAAATTGAACATTGGTAATTGAAAATTAAGATAAATATTTCTTTATAAACCCTTCCGAAATCTCAAAAATTATTCCTGAGATTTTTTTCATTTCCGCGGCCGTGAATTTTCCCAGAACATATTTCTCCGTCGCAATCTTGCGATCTTTGCGATTTTCAACGCCGATTCTGATTCTTGTGAAGTTTTTTGTGCCGACGAGAACAATGATATTTTGCGCGCCGTTGTGTCCGGCCGAAGAAGATCCAACGGAAATTTTATACTTTCCAAGCAAAAGATCGATATCATCGTGTGCGACAAGGATATCTTCAAGTTTCACTTTATAGTATTTTTTCGCCGCCGAAACCGCTTCGCCCGAAAGATTCATGAAAGTTTGGGGCTTGATCAGGATTATTTTGTTGCCAGGGCATTTCCCGACGCTAATTTCCGATTTCAATTTCTTGTCCAATTTCCATTCTGAAAAACCGAACTCTTCCTGATATTTTTCGCGAAAATAATCCACAAACATGAACCCGGCGTTGTGGCGGGTTTTCGCGTATTCTTTTCCTGGGTTTCCAAGCCCGGCGATGAGAATTGTTTTCATAAGAATAAAATGTTATTTAAAATTTCTGATTGCTTCCTCTTTTGAGCAATTCAATATATGTTTTTTCGTCTACTTGCTGATGGTCATATCCGCTTTCAAGATCCTGCACGGAATTCTCTTCGTAGTTCAGTTTGTCTGCGGCGTCCGGTCCGAGGACAAGGCAGAAATCAGCGCCTCGGCACTGCGCGGAGATGTTGTCGGGCGGATAGATCGAGATTTTCGCGCCCAATTTTTTGGAAAGATCTTCAAGAGAAAATGGCTTGAGACCGCCGGTGAGATCATAGACGGTCGTGTCGCTTGTTTTGGTTGAGACGTATTGTCGAGTTTTTTCTTTGGGCTTGGGCTGGGCGATCTCTGTCTGATAGTCAAATTTGTCCAGCAGATTTTTCAATTTTCCGTCAAAATCTTTCACACCGCTTTCGTTCACGATAGAAACAGAAGCATTTTCCAGTTTCACGGCTGCTTTTTTCCGGTTGATGAGCTCGAGATCGAAAATGTTTTTTGAGATGTCTTGGATCTCGTCGTAGTTTCCCGTGCGGGGGATCAAGATGAACGCGCGGACGCCACCCAAAAAAATATGGGAGACCGCCATCACGCTATCAGGTTTTCCGGCATCGAGGACTTTGTTTACAGTCGTGTGCGTGTCTATTTTTTTGACGAGATCGACAAATGAATTGAGTTCATTGAGCGGGATGTCCGTTCGCAAATGCTCTCCCAACGTGTCGAGCAAATGACTAAGCTCCGGGATATTGAGGATTGTTTCCAGAGAAAAAGCTTTTGAGCGCGCGGACTCGAGAATAAGCTGCTGGCGGTAAGCCCGGCCAAAATCGCCGTCTTCGTTGTGGCGAGTGCGCGCGAATTTGAGAGCGATGTCGCCGTCAAGGGTGTATAGTCCTTGCTTCAAATCAAAAGTTTCGTAAGAATAGTTCGGCCCCGGATAGCGCTCGTCGTGCAAATCTTTGGGAACCTGGACTTTTATGCCGCCCAGTTCGTTGATGATCTGCTTGAAACCGTCGAAGTCGAGGGCGATATAATAGTCGATGGGCTGGCCGGTGATGTCAGTGATAACTTTTTTGAGGTCATCAACGCCAGATTTTCCAGATCTGTCTTTGTCTTGCGAACGGGCATAGAGCGCGTTGATTTTTGTCGAATAGTTTGTGCCCGGGATCGGGACATAGAGATCGCGGGGGATGGAGAGAAGAGCGGTTTGGTATGTTTTCGGATTGATGCTGGCGATGATGATCGAATCAGTGAGGTTGGCTCCCGGATAGTTTTTCCCGGCGAGTCCGACAAGCAAAATATTGATCCGGTCGTATTGTTCGCCCCGCAAAGCTTTTCTGTCAGACGAAACAATATCTTTCACGCTTTGCATGAAAGAAGCGGGCTGCTTTGAGTCAATCACCTTCTGGCTTGTCGCGTAGAATTTGAACGCCAGAGCGATGGAAGCGAGAAAAACAATTCCAAGAATGCCAACGAAAATAATCGTCCAAAAGAAAAATTTTGATTTCCTCCGCCGAGCTCTCCGCGGAAAATCATATTCCTGCATGCTTTCAGTATAGCTCAAAATTGAAATTGATGAAAAAGAAAAGAGGCAAGGTTTGTGACCTCGCCTCCACTATTCCAACATTATGCGATATTACGCGACGGCGGCCAATCTCTCTTTGGCAGCCTCGATGACTTCTGAATTTGCTGGGTCGCTCGAAAATGCTTCCAGCTTTTTCAGCATGTCAGGTAAAAGTTTGCTTTCACCGGTTTTCAGGGCGCAGAACGCAATGAAACGGGCGTTAACCTGAGAGTTTGTAAGCAGGCCGACCAAAGCAGCCCCAGCCTCAATGTTGTCATCGTTAATAAATATTGCGGCGACATCATTCACTATCTGACCGATTGGAAAGCCACCTCCTGAGTGCAGGCGATGGCCACCGCATCCGCGGATACAACCCGATTGCAGAACACCCAACAATTCCTGAAGCGTGAAGTCAGTTGTTTTTTTCATTGGAAAGGTCTCCTCTTTTTGGAAAAATAGTCTATATCCATTAGTCCCAAACTCCATAACAATATACACGAAATATAGAATATGTCAAATAAAATTGTTGTTTGGAGTTATTTATTAAAATTCCAAAATCTCTAATTTATCCCTTATACAAAACCAATTTCGCCCCTTGCCAAAGCGGTTTTTTTCTGCTATTATACCCCTGATGAGTGAAGAAAATATCGAAAATCAGTCCGAAGAATATGGTTTCAAGGGCGTTATTTGGGAGATCGTGAAAATGGTTTTCTGGGTGGTGGTGATCATTGTCCCCATCCGGGTTTTTTTGATCCAGCCATTTTTCGTGCAAGGGGCCTCAATGGAGCCGAATTTCGAGGACAAACAGTATTTGATAGTCAACGAGCTTGGCTACAAAACGACTTCGATCGGCAGTGCTTTCACAGTGAAGCCGTTCAAAGAACTCCAGCGCGGCGACGTGGTTGTTTTCCGTTATCCGAAAAATCCGAAAATTTTTTATATCAAGCGCATCATCGGCTTGCCGGGAGAAAAAATTGAGATTTCCGGCGACAAGGTCAAAATTTTCAACTCCGAAGCTCCGAACGGTTTTGTTCTTAATGAGAGCAAATATCTTTCAACTTCAGTGATGACCTCGGGTGAAATCAATATGACGCTCGGCGGAGAATATTTTGTGATGGGGGACAATCGTGAGTATTCTTCCGATTCACGCTCGTGGGGTCCGGTGCCGGAAGTGGATGTGATGGGAAAAGTGATTTTGCGCGCATGGCCAGTCAGCAAAGCTTCGTTTTTCTAAATTTTCAATTTCAAATTTAAAATTTCAAATCAATTCTAAATGACTAAATTTCAAATGTTTTAAAATTCTGTCATTGGAAAATTAAAAATTGATTTAAAATTTAAAATTTAGAATTTGAAATTCACGCATATGGCTAAGAAAAATCAGACAACGAAAAAAACTGTCAAAACTGCCAAAAAGCAAAAACCGGTTGAGGTCAAAGAAGAACTTCTCCTCCAGCCTCCGCGCGGAATGAGGGATGTTTTGCCGAAAGACCAGCCGTATTGGCAGCAAGTGAGAAAAGTCTCCGAAAAAGCGGCGGCTGATTTTGGCTATCGCCGGATCGATACGCCCATCGTCGAATTCACAAACCTTTTCACTCGCGGGATCGGCAACGGCACGGATATCATCGAAAAAGAAATGTACTCATTTTCAACGAAAGGCGGCGAGAAAGTTTCCTTGCGTCCCGAGTTCACAGCCGGAATCGCCCGTTCGTATATCCAAAACGGAATGCAAGTCGAGTCAAAACCGGTGAAACTTTTCTATACCGGTCCTTGCTACCGATATGACCGTCCGCAAGAAGGAAGATTTCGCGAATTTTTTCAGTTTGGGTGCGAAGCTTTTGGCGAGCAGGACGCGATCATTGACGCACAAATGATCCAGATGGCCTGGCGGATCATTTTTCAGCTTGGGATCAAAAATGTGACCGTGCATGTCAACAGCATCGGCTGTCCGCATTGCCGCAAGCAATATCGCAATCTTCTGGTGAGCTATTTTGAATCAAAACGCCAAAAACTTTGCATCGACTGCAAAAAAAGGCTCGAGATCAATCCTTTGCGCATTCTTGATTGCAAAGAAGACAAATGCGTCCAGGTTGGCCAAAACGCGCCGCAATCTGTTGATCATCTTTGTGAAGATTGCCGGTCGCACTTCAAAGACCTGCTTGAATATCTTGATGAGCTTGAAATTCCGTTTGAGATTGATCCAAATCTCGTACGGGGTCTTGATTATTATACAAAAACCGTTTTTGAACTTTTTGCGGGACCGGTTGAGGAAGGTGCGAAGAAAAAAGCGCTCGGCGGAGGCGGCCGGTATGACGGGCTGGTGAAACTGCTCGGCGGCGAGGATACGCCGGCGGTCGGATTTGCCATTGGAATGGACCGGGTGGTCAATGAAATGAAGAAAATGGGCTTGAAAACCTACCGCCCGCCCCAAGCGCGCGTCTTTTTGGCGCAGCTCGGAAATTTTGCCAAAAGAAAAAGTTTGCGGATGTTTGAATCTCTGGAACGCAACGGCATCATTGTCGCGGAAAGTTTTGGACGGGGAAGTCTCAAATCCCAGCTCAAGATCGCTGACCGCTTGAGAGTTGATATCACGCTCATTCTCGGGCAAAAAGAAGCGATTGACGGAACTGTCATTGTGAAGGAAATGGCCAGCGGAATGCAGGAAACAATCAACGCCAACAAGCTGGTGGACGAGGTGAAGAGAAGACTGAAAAAGTAATGCAGAATTTATGGATTGTATTTTTTGCAAAATCGCCCAAAAAGAAATTCCCGCCGATATCATATATGAGGACGAGGACATCATTGCTTTCCGCGACGCGCATCCGATCGCGCCGGTGCATATCTTGGTGATTCCGAAAAAGCATATTGCGTCCGTCGCGGATATTTCCGAAAAAGACACATTGTTGATGGGGAAATTGGTCAGGGCGGCCAAAAAGATCGCTTCGGACTTGAAAATTTCCGAAAATGGGTATAAGCTTTTGTTTCGGGTCGGAGAGCACGGAGGACAGGAAGTGGGACACATCCATTTGCATTTGATCGGGGGAGCGAGATTGTCAGAGAATATTGGTCCGATGTAATTTAGAAATTGAACATTATTTAGAGAGGGGGTTACCTATGATCCAAGTAAAAAAGAAAGATCGTGAAACATCGGAAAGTTTGATCCGGCGTTTTTCGCGTCGCGTTCAGCAGAGCGGAGTGCTGCTTTCTGTGCGCAAAGGGCGTTTCTACAAAAAAGACAAAAGCCGCCGCCAAGTCCGCGAGTCGGCTCAATACCGGGCGAAGGTCAAAAAAGAAGTTGATAAGCTCAAGAAAATGGGAAAGTTTGACGAAGAATCTTTCAAACGCGTAAAGAAAAAAGTTAGCGACCAATAAAAAATATGTTGCATCAACAAATCGAAGCCGATCTCAAATCCGCGCTCAAATCCGGCGAAAAAGAAAAAACCGGCGTTTTGCGCTTTCTCATTTCGGCGATCAAAAATCATCAGATTGAGGTCAAAACCAAGGATGAAGAGTATCTCAAAGATGAAGAAGTCATTGCGGTCATCCGCCGGCAGGTGAAGCAAAGGAAAGATTCTATTGCCGAATATGAAAAAGGCGGTCGGCAAGAATTGGCCGACAAAGAAAAGGCGGAGATGACGATCCTCGAAAACTATCTTCCCGCACAAGCCGGCGTTGAAAAAATTCGGGAAGTCGTGAAAGCGAAAATGCAGGAACTCAGTATCGCCGACAAGTCCGGATTCGGAAAATTGATGGGCGCGGCGATGGCGCAGCTCAAAGATGAGGCCGACGGCGACGCGGTGAAGAAAGTGGTGGAAGAAGAATTGGGATAAATGATTTCAAAAAAATGCCCCGTTCCGCTTAGCGGGGCGGGGTTTTGCTTTTTGGCACGATTATCGATAGAATAAAATCAATGAAAACTTCCATCGAAATTGCCAATCTCACAAAGAAAAGAATCGATTCCGATTTTGCGCGAAAAGTTGTGCGGAAAACCGTTAAAATGTCCTGTGAAAACGTGGATTGTTTTGACATATCAATTGTTTTTGTCGGTGAAGCGGAAAGCCGGAAAATCAACCGGAAATATAGGGAAAAAAACAAATCCACAGATGTGCTTTCGTTTAATTTGGATTCGGGGTATAATAAGGCAGGAAAAAGCCTAGAAGGGGAACTAGTGCTTTGTCCCAATGTTATTGCAAAAAATGCTCGCGACAACAAAGTTGATTTTTCGCGTGAGTTGGCTTTTGTTCTGGCGCACGGAGTGCTGCATATTTTGGGGTGGCGGCACGGGAAGAAAATGTATGAAGTGCAGGACAAAATTTCAAATTTAAAATTCTGAAGCAGAGATGGATAATTTCAAAAAACTTTTCAAAAGTTTCAAATACGCCGGCCGCGGGCTCAAATATGTCACCAAAAATGAACAGAACTTTCAGCTAGAGATTCTGGGCGGAATATTCATCGTAATTTTGATGTATTTGTTCCCGACGCGCAGTCTTGAAAAAATCGCGCTCTTCATTGTCATTTTCGCTGTGCTGGTGATCGAGCTCATAAACACGATATTCGAGCGGGTGGTTGATATGCTCAAACCCCGCATGCATCCCTACGCCCAGCTCGTGAAAGACATTATGGCGGCGGCGGTTCTGATTTCTTCAATTGGAGCGGTGATCGTTGGTGTGATCATATTTTATCCATATATAAAGGATTTGTTTGCAAGCTGAATTTTGTATATAATAAAGCATATAGAAGGAGAATAGCTTAAATTCAATATATGTCAAAAGGTGATATTGTCATCGGCCTTGATGTCGGATCTTCGAATGTTCGAGCGGTGATTCTGCAGAAATTCGAAGGAGAGGAAAATCCGCGCGTGATGGGAGTGGGTGTGGCGCCTTCTGCTGGAATGCGGCGGGGAGTCGTGTCTGATGTCGAAGAAACAATCAAATCCATTGGAGCTGCTGCCGGGAACGCCGAGCGGACTTCTGGCATTCCTGTTTCGCGAGCGATCGTCAGCGTGGGAGGAAGCCATATCAGCTCGCAAGAAAGTCAGGGAGTGGTGGCGACCGGAAAGGCGGACGGGGAAATCACAAGCGACGATCTGTCGCGGGTTTTGAGTGCAGCAGAAACCATTTCACTTCCTTCGAATACAGAAATCCTGCACGTGATCCCTCGCAACTATTCAGTCGATGACCAAAAAAACGTGAAAGATCCGATCGGTATGAACGGCATCCGCCTTGAAGTGAATTCGCTTTTGGTACTGGGTTCGACCCCCTTTATCAAAAATCTTTCCAAATGCGTCTATCAGGCCGGCGTGGAGATCGACGATCTTGTTTTTGGGGGACTGGCGGCAGCCAAATCGGCGCTCAGCAAGCGGCAAAAGGAACTGGGCGTGGTTCTTGTCGATATGGGAGGCGGAACGACGAATTTCATAGTCTTTGAAGAAGGAGAATTGGTCCAGATGGGAGTGGTTCCGATCGGTAGCGGGCATATTACAAATGATATTGCCATTGGCCTCCGAACTTCAATTGACGTGGCGGAAAAGGTGAAGATCAACTATGGCTCGGCGCTTCCGGACGAAATCAGCAAAAAAGAACAAATCAATCTTTCTGAAATAGATCAAAATGAAGAGGGGGAAATTTCCCGCCATCACATCGCGGAGATCATTGAGGCGCGGCTTGAAGAAATATTCACATTGGTTGACAAGGAGCTTCGAAAAACAGGCCGTTCGGGAATGCTTCCAGCGGGTGCGGTGCTTGTCGGCGGGGGAGCAAAACTTCCGGGAGCTGTGGATATCGCCAAAAAGATCCTTCGTCTTCCCGCGCAAACTGGTTTCCCGACGGATCTTGGGGGTATTGTTGACAAGGTGGATGAGCCGGGATTCGTTTGCGCTGTGGGACTGGCGCTTTGGGGTATGGAAGAAATACCGACGCATTCTTCTTCAAATTTGAAACTTCCAGGAATGGACAATCTTCCAAATATGGGGAAAACAGTGGAAAAGATGAAAGGATGGTTCAGGAAGTTTTTGCCGTAGGCAAAAGCTTTCAAATCTCAAACATCAAAAACCAATATCCAAATAAATCGCAATAATCAATGACCGAATAACCAATTTTGGTTGTTGGGACTTGGAAATTGGTTATTATTTGATTAATGGTGCTTGATTGTTGGGATTTGATAAACTTCTTGACATTTTTTGATGCTATATGCTAGATTGACATACTAGCTTATTAGTCAATACCACAAATATTATGGCCGAAGTAAAACCGGAAATTGAAACATTTGCAAGGATAAAAGTGGTCGGCGTAGGAGGATCAGGAAGCAACGCGATCAGTCGAATGATCGAGTGCAAGCTGCGAGGCGTTGAATTCGTGGCGATCAACACGGACGCGCAAGATCTGCATCATTCCAAGGCGGCGGAAAAAATCCACATTGGAAAAAATCTTACCAAAGGATTGGGAGCCGGAATGAATCCTGAAATCGGCCGCCAGGCAGCCGAAGAGAACCGGGATGAAATCGCCGAAGTGCTCAAGGGCGCCGATATGGTTTTCGTCACCTGCGGTATGGGGGGCGGAACCGGAACGGGAGGAGCGCCGATCGTCGCCGAAGTTGCCAAAGAAGCCGGAGCGCTCACAATTGCTGTCGTGACCAAACCATTTAGCTTTGAAGGAGCACAAAGAAAGGCGATCGGAGCCGAAGGCCTTGAAAATTTGAAAGACAGAGTGGATGCTCTCATCACCATATCCAATGACCGCTTGCTTCAAATAATCGACAGAAAAACAACTCTCATAAATGCTTTCCGAGTAGTCGATGATGTTCTCCGGCAAGGTGTTCAGGGAATTTCAGATCTGATCTCGAAGCCCGGTATCGTCAATGTCGACTTTGCCGACGTAAAAGCTATTCTCCAGGACTCAGGCAGCGCTCTCATGGGAATTGGAACGGGAGCGGGCGAAAACAGGGCATCGGAAGCGGCCAAGGCAGCGATCAACAGTCCTTTGCTTGAATTTTCCATTGATGGCGCGAAAGGCATTCTTTTCAATGTTAGTGGCGGTCCTGATATGACAATGCTTGAGATCAATGAAGCGGCGAATGTGATTACTGAAAGCATTGATCCGAACGCCAAAGTCATCTTCGGAGCCTCCGTTGATGAATCAGCGAAGAAGGGAGAACTCATGATCACGGTGGTCGCGGCCGGTTTTGATGCGGAAGCGGTGAGCGAGACGGCACTTTCTTCTCCGGCTTCGATGGCGAGAGAAATAAAAAGCACTCTCGAAGATTCTATGACGGCAGCTGCCCCTTCGATGGCCGACGAAAAGCCCAAGTTCATCATTGAAGAAAAAGTTTCTTCGAAGCCGAAACGGCAAATCAATTTCGAATCGAAAACAAGTTCGATCGGCGAGGAAGAAGAGGAAGAACTGGAAATCCCGGCATTTATCAGGCGGAAAATGAAAAAATAGGTCTCTTAAAGTATATACTATCAATAAGAAGAAGCTCTCCCGGGCTTCTTCTTTGCTATTTCAACCAAGCCGGCTGTCTTTCGGCATGTCAAAATTGAATATAGGCCGAAAATATGCTAAAATTTTGGATATAATATTATAGAAATGAACACAAAATATCGAAAGAAAATAAGTATTGGCTACAATGGCAAAAAAGATTTTTTTGATCAGATTATATTGCCTTACAAATATTATATCTCCTCGGTCTATACGGCGCCGCCAACCTCAATGAATATCGCAAGTTCAAGGGCTGTTCCGCATGTGACAAAAGAAGAGATGCTTGATTTGAGGAAAAGATTGAAAAAAGAAAAAATAGAATTCAATTTGGTATTTAATTTCGACGGCATAGACGATCCGAAAATTATAAAAACACTTCTTCTATCAGCCGACTATTTCAAGCCGGATCTAATCACTCTGAATGGCACGTATGTTCTTGATTCATTTTTAAAAATTACAAAATACAAACTGAATATTTCCATAATAAACGATATCAACAGCCTCAATCAGTTGGATCAGCTGCTCGAACGTGATTTGAAAGGAAATTATATCGTTTCTTATAATATCGGCCGCCGGAAAACATTCGATCCAAAGTATATCAAATCAGTGCGGAGCCGTTATCCCAAGCTTAGGTTGAAGCTTATGGTGAATGAAGGTTGCATCTTCGAATGTCCTGACCAGAATTTTCATTCATGCTCCAACACTATGAGGAAAAAAGACCATCCTTCGGATAGGATATTTTATTGCCAAAAATTCGAGTCTCCTGAGCATTGGCGTTTTTTGACTGGTCAATACATACCGCCTAAATTTTTGTCCAATTATTGCGATTTGGTTGATGAATTCAAAATTGCAAGCCGGGGATCATATTATGCCGGAATGGACACAACCACAGTTGTTGAACTTCTCAAAGAATATATTGAAGAAAGAGATATTTCCATCAAAAGAGCGATGCTTTCAAGCTATGGCGGAACATATTTCGCGCAGTCCTATTTCAAAAATAATCCCGAGAGTGAAAAAGGCAATTACTCAAAAACCTATCCGGATGATTTTTTCAAAGTCAGGTCAAAATGCAAGCATAACTGCTATGATTGTGGATATTGCAGGGATATTTTGGATAGCTAGGCTGCTCTATTTGTATCAATTTGCACGGATTTGATTTTAATTGTATAATAGCAATAAGCAGATTCTGTTTCGTGAGAATATAGTTAATATTACGCGGGACAAAAAACTATTATGGCTACAACAAAAAATAAAAATAAAATAGGTGGAGTAGATGTCAAGATAATATTAATTGCTTTCCTTTTTTTGCTGTCGATATTTCTCGGTGGCAAAGCCAACGCTGCGGCGAATAATGCGAATATTCAAGTTTGTGTTCAACCGCCCATGCCGAATATGACAGATCCTACCACGCCTAAAATAAGCTTTACAACATCCGGGCATCCATTTTCTGATTACCAAGTGGCGATCAGCCGAGATTCAATATTTACAACAGTTCTGTATGATACCGGAATACAAAAATGGGGATCCGGGAACAATCCGCCCGGCACGTATACACTGACTGTGCCTAAGGGGATATTGCCTATCGACGACACTACATACAATTTTGTTGTGAGAGTGAAGGATGCTTACGATTGGACTCCCTATGCCCAAGGAGATTTTGTCCTCAAGGGAACGAGTGCTACCTGTCCATTAAGCATGTCCGACGAAAATTCGTCCGGAGCAAGGCAGGTTGCCTCGGGAGCATGCAGTTCTCTGGCGAACGTTTTTGGTGGGTTTTCCTTCTCAGGAAATGCAGTCCAGTCGAGAATCTAGAAGTCTCTGCGTGCGAAATTCGTCTTTGTGAGATACTGCAGCGACTCGGCCGAGTTTCGCAGAAGTGTATTTAAGCTAGATTTGACCAAAGAATGAAGCATGCCGTACATTTATAGTAAGTTATCTTTAAATGAATAACGAAAACAAAAAAAAATATATCAAAATCGAGAGAATAGCCACAATTTTACTCGTTTTGGTTTTTGTGTGCAGTTTTGCGAGTGAAACATTTGGAGCAGCGCCGTTTACGAATATCGAGGTTTGTGTCGGGCCGCCTGAACCCGATTTGATCAACCCAAACAGACCAAAAATAAATTTCAAAGTATCTAGAAGTCCCTTTTATAATTATCAAATAACAATTACCAGTGCATCAACCAACTATGACACAGGGATCAAATCCCTGACGTTACCAGCTCCGTTTCCGCCGGGGAACTATTCATACGAAGTACCTCCGGGAACGCTACCAATTGACAACTCTACATACAATTATGCCGTGAGAGTGAAGGACGCTTATGATTGGAGTCCCTATGCCCAAGGAAGTTTTGTTCTTGGCAACATAGATGGGAAGTGTGCGCAAAACCTATCTTTCTGCGCGCCAGATACTTTGAATACAAAGCCTTCTTCCGAGTTATGCATCATTGGGATGCCGAATATCATAAACAATGACAATCCTTGGAGCTGGAAATGTGACGGTTTTTTTGGAGGACAGTCTTCGCCTTTATGCTGTGCTACCGCCCTAACTCCAAGCCAAAGTCAGTGTGGGAGCGTGCTTGGAGGGACTATCTGCCAAGGTGAGTCGCTCACCTCGTCCAGTCCCAACTTATGCGTTGCAGACAACACAGCGACAAATTTTCACGGTGACGGCAGCGCAGACAATCCATGGAAGTGGGATTGTACAAACAATGATCCATGCCATACCCCGACTGCTCCATGCAGCAAGACTTATGACGTGAAACAAACTGGCCAATGCGGTAGCCTCGACGGAAACAATTTCTGTCAATCAGGCACTCCCTCGAGTAACTTGTGTTCTCCGGAAAGCTCCTTCAATAATGGCAGCTTGGAAAACAATTACACGGAGTGGGTCTGGACGTGTGGAAGCACTGTTTGTGGAGGCACTATCTCATCTTGCCGCGCTGGGAACACCCGCTCCTGTGGCTGGATTGAGACGAATTAACAAAGACCAAACATATGCAGCTACCAAAAAGAAAAATCAGCCCAAAAGATCAAGATGTGGTGTTTTGGCTGAAAACGAAAAATTATCCGCTGGAAGCTATTTTCAGCGCTGCTTATGTTTTTATTGACAGGGCCTACATATATTTGGACGGAGATCCTGAAAAAGAAATAATGGTTCGGCTTAGGAGCAAAGAAAAAGCGGATAAAAAGAAATTAGAAGCCTTGGAGGGCGAGTTTCTCAATGAACTGCTGAATTTTCTTCTGCGAGTGGAAATAGCGAGAAACAACCAGAAGATTAGGGAATATATCGTTGCGTCCGCGCTGGTTTCCAGCTTGCCGGAAAATTTATCGGAACAGCCAAGCGTTGAAAATGATCAGTCTGCCGGCGATTGGCGCGATGACCCGCTGGGAATTGCCACTTCCTGGGAAGATGCGCAGCCGGCTCCAAAGAAAAGAGAAAAAAAGGCAAAGAAAAAATAGCGACAAAATCAGCATGGTAAAATTAAACAGAAAAATATATGTTCGAGAGGCGATCGAGCAGGCAATAAAAGATTATAAAGGACTTGCCGGTTTCCGACTGTCAGAAAAAGGAAAGTATTATTTGATCTCGATCAAGCCAAAAGAGAACGGCACGCAGGATGTTATCGAGCGAGAATTCTGCAACTATATTTTGAGCCTCGAGAAAGGCATGTGAGAAATTAAGACGTTGGAAGATTATGGATTTCAATACGAATAAACTGAATCACTCGAAAGTCGGATTTTTTCGATATAAAAAATTGGGTAAGGAATACCTCTTAACGAACGACGTGGGAGATTATGCGTTGCTTGAAGAGAAGGAATTCAAGCAATATCTCGAGGGGAAAATAAATCCGAAAAACAAGAAGTATCGCGAATTGCTGAAAAAAAATTTCATTCGGGATAAGATAAATTTTGAAACGTACATTGAAAAATACGCGAAGAAACGAGGGAATCTCCTCGGAGGTCCGAGTCTTCACATCATTGTCGTGACCTTGCGCTGCAACTATAATTGCATATATTGCCAGACGAGCTCGAAAAAAGTGGATGATATGAAATATGATATGGATCTGGCAACCGCGAAGCAGACCGTCGATTTCATCTTTACCACTCCAAACAAAAATATCGCCATAGAATTTCAGGGCGGAGAGCCGCTTCTGAATTGGCCGATTGTGAAGTTTATTGTTGAATACGCCAACGAGAAGAACAAGGCCGAAAAAAAGAATTTGGAATTGCGGCTGGTATCGAACTTTTCATTGATGGACAAAGAAAAATTGGAGTTCTTTTTCAACAATCACGTGGCGCTTTGCTCATCTTTGGATGGTCCGAAGGAGATTCAAAACAAAAATCGTCCGTTTCTGGCGCAAGGCAGCTATGAGAGCACCACCAAATGGCTCAATATCGCCCTTGAAAAATACAGGCAATTGGAACGGAAAAAGGTGAAAGGGAAAATATATTATCATCAGCCGGGAGCGATTGTGACCGTCAGCCGGTTCTCGCTGGATCATCCAAAAGAAATTGTTGATGAATATCTCAAGTGGGGATTTGAAGCGATATTTTTGAGGCCCTTGAGTCCGCTCGGGATAGCAGGAAAGATCTGGTCGAAAATAGGCTATACTACGGAGGAATATCTGAAATTTTACCAAAAGGCGCTGGAATATATTTTTGAGCTGAATAAATCCGGAAAAAAATTTCATGAGCGGACAGCCGCAATGATGGCATCGAAGATACTTGAGGATGAAGACATCAATTATCTGGAATTGCGTTCGCCTTGCGGAGCGGGCATCGGCCAATTGGCCTATGATTATGACGGAAGCATATATACCTGCGACGAGGGAAGAATGATGGGATATGCGGGAGAAGATATGTTTAAGCTGGGAGATGTCACAAAAAACAGTTATTCGGAGATAATAGACAACCCAACATTAAAAGGGATGTGCTTGGCTTCCGAAACGAGTTGTCAGGCCGGGTGTGCCCATTGCGCATATCAGCCCTATTGCGGGGTGTGTCCGATCTATAACTATGCCGAAACGGGAAACATTTTCAGTCAACAGCCAAATAGCATGCGGTGCATTATTTCAAAATCCATTTTTGATATGATTTTTGAATATTTGCAGAGCAACAAAACAAAAAAAATATTAGAAAGATGGGCAAGAAGAGAAATCGAATGCAGTCAGAAAATTCCTCCCAAATAGATGGTTGACAAAAACAAAGATTTTCAATAAAATTTTTTTACAATTTATTTTAAAAAAATGATAATAGAAGAAAACAAAAACAAAAAGATCATTATTGTGGCGATCATCTGCCTTTTGGCGATAGCCGCGGTGATCTTTGGGAGCTGGCAGGTTCAGCAGATCCGCAAAAAGGCATTGGATGAGAAAGTTGCGAAGAAGGCATCGTACAACAGCCCTCATTCCCTGTCTTATGAAAAAAAGAGCAAGGCCGTTGTTTCTGCCGATGAATTGTCGAAGATAAAGGGGAAAAGCATTCAAGAGATAACAGACTATCTTACTGCTGAAAAAGGAAAATGCGAGGAAACATATGATGGAATAGCGAATTTTGACGCAGTGGCCATGTCGCAGGCGATTCCCGATATGTTCCGAATGAATCCATTCGAAACCGAAAAGTATTTGACCTGTTCCGCCATAAAAAATGGAAAAATCGAAGAATGCCAAAAAATTCCTGATCCGCTCGTTGAAACTCATTGCGAGTTCCAATTCAAATTATTTAAAGATTCCGTTTTACCGGCTATGCGTTCCGGACAATGTTTGCCTGAATATGTGCAGGCTTGCAAGGATTCAGACAAGAAAGACTGCGAAAATTTGTGCAGCGCGCTTGTCACCGCCAAAACAGAACAAAGCTGCGCGGATTTTCAAAATGGATCACTGGCTCGGTCAATTTGTCTGGCCGTCAACAAAAAAGATTTTGCGGTCTGTGATGACCAAAAGGGAAAATTCATACCCTCTCCTCAGGATCCGACAGTCGGGGAAGATCTCTGGTATGAGTGTGTCCAGCTGTCCCATTTCGTGAGAGCAGTCAGGGAAAATAATCCGGATCTGCTTGAAGAGATTTCCCGCAGGAACCAGTATCCCATATACAAATTGTTTTTTGACCAAAATTTTGATTGCCGTTCCATCCTGGACACAGGCAAGGTTAGATGTGATATGTATTATGACAATAATCGCCTGAAAGCTCTGGAAGATGCTGCAAAAAGCTAATTAAAAATAACAATTAATAAAAATTGACTCATATGGCACAAACAAAAAAAGCAAAGATTCCCAGAATCAAAAAACAAATAAAAGCCTTTCTTTCAAGTGAAGAGGGTAGTATCAACAAATCAAGCGTAGCAAGAATGGGAATAGTGGCGATTGCCAGTGCCGCTGCTCTGTCCGGGCTTATGAAACCGAATGCGAACATCGCCAGCGCCACTTGCGCTCATAGTTCGCATAGCTCCCACGGTTCTCACGGCTCCCACGGTTCTCACGGCGCTCACGGCTCCCACGGTTCTCACGGCGCCTATTGATCTGCCCTTTTTTATCCGCCGTCTTCAGAAAGACTCAAAACGCTTTCACGCATTCTTTTGAATAAGCTCCAGCTAATAATGAAAAGCAAAAGGGATAATGAGGTCTGACAAAAAAATTCTGATCTTGGTCGTCACAAAGCGATGCAATCTCAGATGCGCTCACTGCCAAGTGGAGAAAAGCAATACAAATATGAACTTTGAAACTGCCTGGAGGGCTGTTTCTCTTTTTTTGGGAAAAAATGATTCTTCTCAAAGGCCGCTCATAAGATTTTTCGGTGGCGAACCACTGCTCAATTTTGAAGTTATAAGAAGGATTGTGAATCGAACTCAAAAAAGATATGCGAACGTCGATTTCGACCTTGTGACCAACGGCCTGCTCCTTGACAGAAAAAAAGTTGATTTTTTTCAGAAAAGACCCAACTTGAAGCTGATTGTCAGTTCGGTGCGCAAAGAAATTTTCAGCAGCCGTCTTTTTCTCAATATTTGCACCAGATTGCCTTCTCTGGTCGTAACCATAAACCTACTGCCGGGGAAAACGGATTCAGCAAAAAGTATTTTTGTCGACCTCAGCGGGAAAGGGATCAGGAGATTCAAATTTTTGCCGGCTTACTATGTTAAATGGTCCCTGAAGGAAATCAGGAGTCTTCGGAAATGTTTTGATGAAATGAGAAAAGTCATTGCAAGCGCGAAGACAAGAATACGACTCGAAAATTTGGAGCAAAAAAATCAAGTGCCTCTCCACAGCTCCGCGCTTACGGTTGATTGCAACGGGGATGTTTATTTTGGAAACTATTTTCTCGACAGACATATCAGAAAATATGGCAATATGCTAAAATTAGGCAATGTGCATAATCTTGCGGACTGGCGCGCTGTTTCCGATTTTCCCCTGAACATTGACCCGAAATACATCTTGAAAAGGACATTTCCGGAGGAAATTCTGAAAATTACGATGAAAGTGGATCGCACCTTGACTGAATTTTTAATCAATGTGGCAAAAAAATGAAAAAAGCTGATATAAAAATAGGCTTTTCCTGCAATAATCACTGCCTATTTTGCGTGCAGGGGAGAAAACGAACCGAATTCAGAGATAAAAAAACTTCCAAAGTTAAAGAAGAAATGAAAGAGGCTTCCCGTGATTGCCAAGGCATTGTATTTACGGGCGGCGAGCCGACGATCCGATCCGATTTTTTGGAACTTGTGGGGTTTGCCAAAGAATTGAAATTCAAAACGATTCAGATTCAAACCAATGGCCGGATGTTCGCGTATTTGGATTTCTGCAAAAAGACGATTAAGGCGGGCGCAAATGAATTTTCACCCGCTTTGCATGGACATTGCGCCGAGCTTCATGACTATCTCACCTCTGCCAAGGGAAGTTTCGACCAGACTACGAAAGGAATCAAGAATTTGAAAAAACTTGGTCAAAAAATTATCACAAACACTGTTATTACCAGATCAAACTATAGGCATCTTCCGGAAATTGCCCGATTGCTTATCAATCTTGGTGCTGATCAATATCAATTTGCGTTTGTTCACGCTACCGGCAACGCGAGGGATAATTTCGATTCCATCGTTCCGCGCATGACTCTGGTTGAACCGTTCGCGAAAAAAGGGCTCGATATCGGGAAAAAGAAGGGAATAGCGTGCATGACCGAAGCGATTCCGTATTGTTTTATGAGTGGCTATGAAGATCATATCGCCGAAAATATCATTCCATCCACGAAAATCTATGATTTTAAGTCGGTAGTTGAGAATTTCACTGAGGCTCGCCGAAATGAAGGCAAGGCGAAGGGGCCTCAATGCAAGAAATGTGATTATGACAAGGTGTGCGAAGGTTCTTGGCGAGAATATCCGGAAAAATTTGGGTGGGACGAGTTCAAGGCGGTTTCAATGTTAAAAATTTCAAGGCGAAAAAAATGACGGTCAGGAATGAAAGATTGCATATACTTACCAACTCACATTGCAATAATGGATGTTTGTTTTGTTCGGATGTTCACAAACAAAACAGGCTCGATTATCGGAGTCTTCGGAAATATGCAGAAAAAGACCTTAGGGCGATGCAGGGAAAGGTCAATAAAGTTTTGTTCTCTTCGGGCGAGCCGACTCTTCATCCGGATCTTATTGAGCTCGTGGAAATTGCCAAGAAATGCGGCTATCCTGAAATCGGTTTGATTTCCAATGGTCGCAGATTTGCGGACAAGAAATTCTGTGAAAAAATAGTCAAAGCGGGCGTAACGGAAATAAATGTTTCATTGCACGGAAGCGTGAAGGAAATTCATGAAAAGATCACCCGAGTTCCCGGAAGCTTCAGTGAAACATTTTTAGGAATATGCAATTTGTCTTTTCTCCGGGAGAAGTATCCTTTTCAACTCTATATCAATTTTTTGATGAACAAGATTAATTATAAAAATATCAAAGATTTTCTGGAGCTGATAATTTCTTTTCCGAACATCGAAGGAATCGTGCTCAACACTGTGCTGCCTGAGGGACGAGCCGAAGAGAATTTTGAAGAAATAGTCCCTGATTATTCGAAAGTTGGCAAAAATCTGAGAAAGGCTGTTGCCCAAATCGAACGAAAATCGAAGAAGCACCCGAAAATATATATTATGGGTCTGCCGCCCTGCTTGATCCGGGGATTGGAGACAAATGTCATAAACTATGAGCCGGCAATGAGAAGAAAAAATCTGGAAGCGCGCAAAACGAAGCCGGCTTCGGTCCGATGGCCTGAAAAGATCAAGGGCGCGAATTGCCGCAAATGTAAAATGAATGAGGAATGCAGCGGAGTCTGGAAGTCGTACATAAAGAGAAAAGGATGGAAGGAGTTCAATCCGGTCATTTTTCAGAAAAAGAGATGACAAAAAAAACTGACAATAATTTGAAAAGGCAAATTGAATTTTTCAGGTCGTTTCTCGAAAAAGACGCTTACTATTCGAATATCAGCCGGCTTTTTTTCTTGTCAAAAGCGACCGAAAAATATTCCGTTTCCGATGTCCGGCAGTTTTGGAAAAATTTTGTCGGATTGCGCGGAAAAAAAGAATTGCTGGAAAATATAAATTTTTATATCCATATCCCGTTTTGCAATTCCAGATGCGGTTATTGTTCATTTCCGTCGGATGAGTTAAGGGAGCTAAAAAGAGTTAGCCAATACGTCGATTTTTTGGTGGATACGATAAAATATTTCCAAAAAACATTCTCGAAAACAAAATTCAGGAATCTTTATATTGGCGGGGGGACGCCGAATATTCTCAGCAGTTATCAGATGGAGAAGCTTCTCTCGTCGCTTTTCGGGCGGTTCAATTTTTTGGAAAATTCCGAGGAAAGGATCAGGACTTGTGAATTCAATGCAAGCGTCGGCGATTTGTCCAAGCTCGAGATACTGAAAAAATATGATTTTGACCGCGTGAGTTTCGGCGTGCAGTCCTTCAGTCGCAAAACGTTGACGATAGCCGGAAGAGGATATCAAACCTATGAACAAGTTGCTGCAGCCGTAACTATGGCAAAAAAATTGGGTTTCAAGATCATAAACACGGATCTTATTGTCGGATTGCCGGGAGATACTCCCAAAACTTTTGCGGAAAGTTTTTCGAAGCTGATCGATCTTGAGCCGACGACGATCATTTGCTACGGTCTTTATCCGCCTGACAGCCAGTACGTCAAAAAGCATTTCAAAATGAACTACCAGGAATATTTCAAAAAACATTATCCCAAAACTATGCCGATTTTTATGCGTGAAGCATTCAAAATCGCGGAGAAAAAGGGATACACGTCCAAGCCCTTTGATCTGGCAAAGTTTCACTGGCAATTCAGCGATCCTGTGTATTCAAAAATTATGAAAGCACGTGAAGGATTTGGCAAGGCGTACGGAGGCGAATTTTCTGCCTGTTCTCCCAGCAGCACTTTTGGAATGGGTCCCTTTTCCAGATCCCATGTTTATGGCGAACTGGAATACCAGCAGGCTGGAAGCTTTGATGATTTTTCTGAAACCAAGAAAATATTTTCCGGCCGGGATTTGACAAGCGCTGATGAAATGCTGAATTTTGTGATAAGTTCTTTTGAGCAAGGAACGAAAATATTTCACCAGGATTTTCTCAGGATTTTTGGGAAAAGACTTGAAGACGTTTTTCCTTTTGCTTTGCAGTCATTGCGAAAAATGAAAAAAATAAGAAAAGAAAAAAAATATTTCAGGATAAAGCCTCAAGACGCGGAAGATAAATATATAGCAGCTCTTTTTTTCGTCTATGAATCCGCGATAAAAAGGAAAATGAAAAACCATGAAAAAAGACCTTGAACGGAAAAAGAAAGAAGAAAAGGAAAAAGCAGCTACCAAAAAGAAACATTGGGTACGGCTGACCCGGAGGTGCAATAACAATTGCATGTTCTGTCTTGACAAAGACGCTCAAAATGGCACTGCTTTGCCGCTTAGTTCAATAAGAAAAAATCTCCAGCAGGGGAGAGATCAACACATAGACCAAGTGGTTTTGAGCGGAGGCGAGGCCACTATCCACCCGCAGTTTTTGGAGGCGGTAAAAATGGCAAAAAAAATGGGCTATAAGCATATTCAGGTGATAACGAACGGCCGGATGTTCGCGTACAACAATTTCCTCCTCGCTTCTGTCGCTGCGGGAGTGAATGAGATCACTTTTTCCATACATGGGCACAATGATAAACTTCATGATAAGCTTACGGGAGTGAGGGGGTCATTTCGGCAGGCTATAACCGGCCTCAAGAACGCTCTTGAGATTCCGGGCTTGATAGTCAATCAAGATATTGTCATAAATAAGCAAAATTGTGAGCAGCTTGATGAAATAGTTGAATATTTTGTGGCTTTGGGGATACACGAATTTGATCTCCTCCAAATCATTCCTTTTGGTCGAGCGTGGGAAGATCGCGGTGAATTGTTCTATGACATGGAAAAAGCCATGCCTCGAATAAAAAAGGCGCTTGCATTTTCACGCCGCCCGGATGTTTATATCTGGACGAACAGGTTTCCTCCTCAATACCTTGACGGATTCGAAGAATTGATACAGCATCCCAACAAGTTGTATGATGAGATCAACGGGCGCAAGGATATGTTCGAAGCTTATCTCAAGAAAGGGAAGATGATGGAATGCCGGGGTGAAAGGTGCGGCTATTGCAGTTTGGAAATGTTTTGCGGTGACCTCATCGAATTTAGGGAAAAGGGACAGTTATCTTCAAGAAAAATTGCGATGTGCCTGGGGAAAATAAAAATTGGGCAAAAGTCGAAGACTATTAGAAAATCCGGAATAATTTGCATACAAGATTTCCTGAATTTTTTCATTCAGCATCGGTATTTTCTTAAAAGCAAGAAATGTCAGATTTGCAGCTCGAATAGCCAATGTGATGGAGCCCAGATCGACTATATAAGAGAAAACGGATTCAAGAGCCTGAAGCCTATCTCAAAAGGAGATAAGGTGCGTGTGATAAAAAAAATAAAATAGACAAACGCGTATGGCAAATTTTGCATACATTCAAATAACAAGGGAGTGCGACCAAGAATGTCTTTTTTGTTCAAATCCTCCATCGGGATGGAAAGATATGCCGCTTTCCAAGGCGAAAAAGATTGTTGATGGTTATATAGAAGGAGGATATGATGGAGTTATTCTGACTGGAGGAGAACCGACGAAATATCCAAAACTCGCGGATCTGATTCGATACTGCACAAAAAAGAAGATTGAGACAAAGATGATAACCAACGCCCAAAAAACGGCGAACAAAAGATATCTTGAAGGATTATTCAAGGCAGGTCTGAAGCATGTACATGTTTCAATATATTCCCATCGAGCCAAGGTCCAGAATTTTCTTGCCAAAAAGGATGATTCACTTGAAAACATCAAAAAAACCCTCACAAATCTTTCCAAGCAGAAGGGCATAAGAACAGACATCAATATCACCTTTAATAAATATAACTCCGACCACCTAAGTTCGCTCGCGAAATTCATAATTTCTGAATACCCCTTTGTCAGTCATTTCAGTTGCAACAATCTTGATCCGACCTCGGAAAGGGCTATGAAAAATACCAAGACGATCCCTACGCTCCATGGTTTTGAAATAGAGCTTGTCAAAATGGCAAAAGTGTTTGAAGATGCCGGAAAAACTTTTCGAATAGAAAGAGTGCCTCTTTGCTATATGCCTGGTTTCGAGCATGTTTCGACGGAAACCAGAAAAATAGTGAAAGATGAGATAAGGCCGCTCCATTTTCTGGACGGGAGAGGCACACTTGTGCAAAGGAATTTTTTCCGTGATAAACCGGAAAAATGCAGACACTGCGCGCTCGATGAGATCTGCGCCGGCCTTACGTCAATGGATGTTTATTACAGCTCGAAAGGGTTATATCCTGTTTTTGTCTCCAAGGAAAAAATAATCAGAAAAATCATCGAAGATGAAAACCACTAAGCCAACAAAGCAAAAATTCAGCCGAATAATGTCTTTGCCAGTGATCCGAGTAGGAACGAAATGCAATGCCCGATGCTCTTTTTGCAATGTTCCTTCCGAGTCATATAATTTGCCGAAAGAAAGAGATATCAATTCAATAAAAGAGGAGATTAGCGACCTGACCGAAAAATATTCGGATGTTGCCATATCCCTCAGTGGCGGAGAGCCGACGCTCCGAAAGGATCTGCCTGAAATCATACGATTCGCAAAACAGCAGGGAGTCCGCGTAGTCGAATTGCAGACAAATGCGACACTGCTGAGCCGAGAGGGCTATGTGAAGCTACTGAAAAAAAATAAACTGAATCGAGCTTTCGTGAGTTTTCATTCGCATATCCCCGCCCAGCATGATCGCGCGCTTGGAATAAAAAATTCGTTCGAAAAATGCATCAAGGGCATAAAGAATTTGTTGGAAGCAAAAATAATCGTGACGCTAAATCCGGTCGTTACGGCTGAAACCTATAGGCATTTGCCTGAATATCTGCGTTTTGTCAGAAAAGAATTTCCGAAGATAAAATATATTTCATTGTCCATAGTTCAGCCGAACGGTAGGGCGTGGACAAATAAAAATATCGTGCCGAGATATGGCGCTATCAGTCCTTATGTGAAAAAAGCGCTTCTTCTTGGAAAAAAGTTGAACTTTACGATTATGAATCCCTATTGCGGTCTGCCACTTTGTATCGGGGATTGGTGGAAATATCCGGTCCAATGCATGGAAATTTCCGAAAAATCTTTCGCCGATCACCAAAATAAGATAATCGAAACCAAGATTTTCTCAGCGGATGGCAAAACAAAGGCTCCGCAATGCCTTCTTTGCGATCTGGAAAAATATTGCAATGGGGTCTGGAGAAATTATGCCGCAATCCATCCTCTTTCCGATTTGAAGCCGGTTTATCTCTCGTCTAAGCAAAAAAAGCGATTCAAATGATAGAAAAGCTTGTCGAAAAAAATTTAACTATTCCGACGGGGTTTATGTGCAATAATCTCTGCCGTTTTTGTATGGAATCGGACAGGGAGGCGAGGCGCGTCAGCGTTGAAAAGTTCAAAAAAAGAGTTTACAGCGTCCTCAATGAAAACAAAAACATCGACAGGGTCATATTTGCTTCCGGCGAACCTACGCTCAATCCGGATTTGATCAAATACGTCAAGCACGCAAAAAAAGTGGGGTTCAAAAAAATAGCGGTCATCAGCAATGGTCGTCGATATGCGTATAAAAATTTCTGCCTGGATCTGATTTCAGCCGGTGTCAATGAGTTCATTATTTCACTGCACGGACATGAAAAAAGTATACACGAATTTCTGACCAGGGCGCCGGGAAGTTTTGACCAAACTGTTAGGGGACTGACCAACATTTCCGATCAGAGGCATAGACTGTCGAAAATATTGATCAGTCATGTTGTCAATAAGAAAAATTATCTTCACATGGAAAGCTTTTTGAAATATCTGAAACAATTCATGGTGGATCATGTCTCTCTGTTGGTTGTCCAGCCGCGCGGTGAGAATATGGAAAAAGATTTTTTCGAGCTCATGCCGAAATACAGCGATCTGGCGAGAGAGATCGAGAAAATAGTTTGCAACAAGCCGGAACTCTTGGTATCCAACATCAGCGCGGAGTATCATTATTTGTCGATCCTTGACCTCCCTTTGTGTTTTTCTAAAAAACTTGTTCCCCATATAGGCTTCGGCGAGATTCGCTTGATTGAAAAGGATAAAAAAATCAGGGAAATATCGAACATACCCTACAAGACAAAAGGCAAAGTATGCATCAAATGCCGGTATGTGGATGTTTGCGAAGGAGTTTATAAAAATTACGTGAAAAATTATGGATGGGGAGAATTCAAATGCGTTAAATAGGATGATATATATGATCCATGATCATTGAACTTATCTTTTTACCGGCGCTGTTCTTCATTGGAGCCATCACCAGTTATCAGGATTTCCGGAGCGGAAAAATCAAGAACAAATGGATCAAAGCAGGGTTGCTCTGGGGTGTTTTTGGTTATCTCATGCTTTTTCTGTGGTTCAAGCTGTCTTCTTTCTTTCCTGACGCTGTTTGGGCAGGAAATTTTTCGTCTGCTTTTTCGGTAAATTTTTTTATCGATATTGCCATAAACAGCCTGATCTCTTTGGCGGTTGGCTATCTTCTCTGGCATTTTAAGCTGTGGGCTGCTGGAGACGCGAAGCTTTTTTTTGTTTTTTCTTTATTGCTTCCCCTGAAATATTATTCCAATGGCGCCTTTCCACATTTCCCGTCTCTGGCGCTGCTGCTCAATGTTTTTACTTTCGCATTTATTTTTCTGATCCTGCGGAGTTTGTATTTCTTTTTTAAAGAGCTGGATACATCGTCTCTGAAGTTTGGGGGTGAAGCCGGAATACTCGGTCGATCGATCGGTTATATCAGGAAGAATTACATAACTCTGGTTAAAACAGTTGTTATTTTCTTCATGATTATTTTTATTTTTCAGCTAATGAGATTCAAGCTGGGTTCAGTGATGAATATCAGCGGAAATCAGCAAGTTGGAAATGTGTGGCTCGTCCTGATATTCGTAGGCCTCTCCAGAAGTTTTAGCTATTTCAAGAGGCTTATGGAAAAGACGTGGATTTTGGTTCTGATTTATCTCGCGATCATTCCGTATTTTTGGTTGAGCGGATTTTTTAGTTCGTCTCAAAACATCGCAAGCATCCTGGCGTTGGTCAAGCACTCCATTCTCTTTTCCCTCTTCTTCAGCCCAATTTTCATCCTCCTTGCTTACGTGCAAAAAAATAAAGATGAAAAAAGCATGCCCTTTGCGATTTGGCTGCTGGCTGGCGTTATCGCAACGATGATTTTTAGGGGAGCGATGTTTTCCTTCTTTGCGCAATTAGTGACTCGATGAAGGGTATTCAGATCTGTGGATAACTCAAAATTTTGCAGCAAATATGCCCGCTTGACGGGTTTTTTGCTTGTGGTAAAATGATGAGTACTACCACAACATATAGTATAAAAGGGGATTCTTCGAATCACCCTTATTAATTCTCAAAAATAGTGATTTTCAAATTATGCTTTGTCCTTTCTGCAATCATCCGGAAACAAAAGTGACCGATTCGCGCGAATCGAGTGATGGAAAAATGATCCGCCGTCGCCGTGAATGTTTGAAATGCGCGAAGAGGTTCAGTACGTATGAACAATTGGAACTTTTGAATTTTGTGGTCGTGAAAAAGGATGGCCGCAAAGAAGAATACAAAAGAGAGAAGCTTGAAAAAGGAATGAAAAAGGCGCTTGAAAAAAGACCGATTGAAGACAAAAAGATTGAAGAGGCGATTGACGAGATCGAATACAAGCTTCAGCTCGACAAAGATTGCGAAGTGCCGGCGAGAGTGATTGGAAAGCTCGTTCTTGAAAAGCTCAAAGAGCTCGACGATGTGGCATATTTGCGATTTGCATCAGTCTACAAAGGATTTGGAAGCGCCGACAGTTTCAAAAAAGAAGCAGAAAAGTTGATGGAAGTATAAATAAATAATCTCTAATTTTCGGGGGCGAAAACAAAAATGATCGCAGTCAAACGCGGCCAGAAGATGGTCAAAAAAAATCAGGGGGGATTCAAGAATCGCATCACGCGGGTGGTGAAGCGCGACGGTCGGGTTGTCAAATTTGAGCAGGAAAAAATCACCAAAGCAGTGATGAAGGCTTTTGCGGAAACGAATGAGGGAGCGGAGAAAGATGCCAAAAAGGTGACAGACAAGATTGTCCGGCTTCTCAACAAAAACTATCAAAAAGGCAATGTGCCTGAAATTGAAGAAATTCAGGATCTCGTGGAACGCGTTTTGATGATCCTTGATTTTGAGGAAACGGCCAAAGCCTATATCCTCTATCGCGATCAGCATAGGAAAATTAGAGAGACCCAGGAGTCTTTGGAAGAGGCGGTGGATTTAGTTGACAAATACATTTCTGAAATGGATTGGGAGGTAAAAGAAAATGCCAATATGTCCTATTCACTTCAAGGACTCAATAACTATGTTTCTTCTATTGTCAGTTCCAAATATTGGATGAACCGGATTTTTTCCAAAGAAGCCAAGCGAGCCAATGAAGAAGGAGACATTCACATTCATACCATGCAACTTATTGCTGCCTATTGCTGCGGTTGGGATTTGCAGGATCTTCTGCGTCGTGGTTTTGCCGGAGTGGCCGGAAAAGTAGCTTGTAAGCCGGCGAAGCACCTGGGATCGATTCTCGGGCAGATGGTAAACTTTATCTATACCCTTCAAGGAGAAGTGGCTGGAGCGCAAGCCTTTTCCAATTTCGACACGCTTCTGGCGCCGTTTGTCCGATATGACAATCTGACGTATAACGAAGTGAAACAAAACATCCAATCCTTTGTTTTCAATATGAATGTTTCGACTCGCGTCGGATTTCAAACGCCCTTTTCCAATATTACACTAGATATTGTAGCGCCGAAGACACTGGCTGAAGAGGCGGTAATTATCGGAGGTGTTCCTCAGAAGGAAACGTACGGCGATTTTCAGGATGAGATGAATATGATCAACCGAGCCTTTGCTGAGGTTATGACTGAAGGAGATGCTAGTGGAAGAATTTTCACTTTTCCCATTCCCACCTATAACATTAGCAAAGATTTCGACTGGAGCGATGAGCGCTTCAATGCCATCTGGGAAATGACGGCGAAGTATGGCATTCCGTATTTTGCTAATTTTATCAACTCTGATATGGATCCGGATGATGCTCGGTCTATGTGCTGCCGCTTGCGTCTGGATAATCGAGAACTCAGAAAAAGGGGCGGCGGACTTTTTGGAGCCAATCCACTCACAGGATCAATCGGTGTTGTAACTATCAATCTTCCCAGTATCGGCTATGTAGCAAAAAATAAAAAAGAATTTTTTTCCAAGCTCGATCATTTTATGGATGTAGCCAGAGATACGCTGGAGGTTAAAAGAGAATTTGTAGAGAGTTTGACCGAGAAAGGACTTTATCCTTATTCCAAGTTTTATCTTGATTCCATCAAGGCGCGGCGCGGACAATATTGGGCCAACCATTTCTCAACCATTGGAATTTTGGGAATGAATGAAGCTCTCCTGAATTTTATGGGAAAAGACATAACCACAAAAGCCGGACAGATGTTTGCCAATGAGGTTTTGGAGCACATGCGTGAAAAAATGATAAAGTATCAAAAAGAAACCGACAATATGTATAATTTGGAAGCGACTCCGGCCGAGGGAACCTCCTATCGCCTGGCACGTTATGACAGAAAACGGTTCCCGAATATAATTTTTGCTAACAATAAATCCGTGAGAGAGGATGGAGCAGAGCCATACTATACAAATTCATCACAAATCCCGGTGGGTCACACCGAAGATATTTTTGAAGCGCTTGATTTGCAAGATGGGCTTCAGACCAAATATACAGGTGGAACAGTTCTCCATGGATTCCTAGGTGAACGGATCCAAGATATTGAAACAACCAAGAAACTAGTCAAGACAATCGCCGAAAAATATTCTCTTCCATATTTTACGCTCACTCCCACTTTCAGTATCTGTCCGTCGCATGGCTATCTCGTCGGCGAGCACCAGCTTTGCCCGAAGTGTGTTGTGGAGCAAAAGTGCGAAGTCTATTCGCGCATCGTCGGATACATCCGGCCTGTCCAGCAGTGGAACGCCGGGAAAGCAACAGAATACAGCGATCGGAAGGAATTCATCGTGTCTTGATTCAATAAAAATCGCCGAAGATTCAAATTTTCTTGAAATCAAACTCCCGCCTATCAGCAGGTAGGAAATTTCTGCGAAAATTCGGATTCTTCGGCTTTTAATATCTTTCTTTCAATGACAATTGGCGGTCTTCAAAAATTGACGCTCATTGATTTTCCCGGCCACATCGCCGCGACGGTTTTCACTGTGGGTTGCAATTTTCGCTGTCCGTTTTGTCACAATCCGGAGTTGGTATCTGGTGCCAAACATAGCGCATCAAATGTTCTCGAAAAAGAGTTTTTTGATTTATTGAAAAGCAGACAGGGAAAACTGGAAGGCGTATGCATCACCGGAGGGGAACCGACGATTCAGCCGGACTTGATCGAATTTATCCGGAAAATAAAAAATTCGGGATTCAAAGTAAAGCTTGATACGAACGGAACCAGGCCTGACGTCTTGAGGCTTCTATATGCGGAAAAGCTGCTTGATTTTGTGGCAATGGATATCAAAAATTATCCCGAAAAATACGCCGAAACAGCGAATTCAAAAATTTACCCCGTTAGAAAACGTATTAAAGACGATAAAAGCAATAATGCCAAAGAAAAACAGTATTCTATGGGTTTTTCTAACGGGGTGGACATGGAGCGTATAAGACTAAGTGTGGATTTGATACGAAACAGCGGCGTTGACTACGAATTTCGCACAACGGCCGTTCCCGGGTTACACAAAAAAAGCGATTTTGCGAGTATTGGGGAGTGGCTGAAAGGATCGAAAAAATATGTTTTGCAGGCGTTTGAGGACAAGGGGAAAATACTCGACCCGAATCTCGTGAAAAAAACAAAGGGGAAGAGATTGAATTTGGAAAAAATCGCCAAGAATATTGAAAAATATTTTGGAAAAGTGGAAATACGATAATGATCAAAAAGCTATTTCTCATCATCATAGTCCTTGCAATTGCCGTCGCCTGGCTCGGCGGGATTTTTTCGGTGAGTTTTTCGCCGTTTTCCTTGACAATTCAAAAGCCGGAAAAAGATTTTCTGAAAAAAGTCGTAAGAAAGGTTGAGGGATTCGTCTATCGCGAAGCCACCATTCACAATCTGCCGGGGGATATGCTTCCTGATCAGATTGATGACAATCTGAAAGGCGAGATCAAGAAAATAGTGAACTAATCATCCATCTCCAAGAGCTTAGCTCTTGGAGATTATATAAGTATTAAGAAATCCGAAATAAAATCAAATTTTCGAGCTCTGGGTACGGAAATCAATATCCGCACGATTGTTGACAGTGAAACGGAAAAAGAAAAGGCGCAAGATGATCTCAAAAAAGCGAAAGATATTTTTTTCGCCAAGGAAAAAATATTCTCTCGCTTTGATTCCGAAAGCGAGCTTTGCCAATTGAACAAAAATTTGGGAATGTGGCAAAATGTTTCGCCGGATATGATTTATCTTGCCAAGCGGGCGCTTTTTTATCATCGGGAAAGCGGCGGACTATATGATCCGCGGATAATTGATATTTTGGAAAATATTGGATACAAAAGCAAAAATATTGAAAATAAGGATTCGAAACCGGCAAAAAACAAGCCGAAAAATCTGTCCGCTGATCTGAAAATTAAGCGAAACAAAATATTCTTCGGCCGTCGGATGGATTTTTCCGGAATCGCCAAAGGATATATCATCGACCAAGTGGCGGAATTTTTGAAAAGCCGAAGCTGGAAAAATTTTTTCATCAACGCGGGCGGGGACGCCTTTGCTGCCGGACGAAATAAAAAAGGTGAAAAATGGAAATTGCCGATTGAGGGCGCGCGAGACAAAAACGCGGCGGTTTGCATTTCCAATCAAGGCATTGCTACTTCCGGCGTGATAAAAAAGAAGTGGAAGCATAAGGGAAAAAACGTTCATCATCTCGTGAATCCTCGAAATCCTGAAAAATTTTCTTTCGAAATCCGTTCGGTTCTGGTTTTTCACAAAAAAACCGAATGGGCCGATGGACGGGCGAAAGTTTTGGTGTTGATGGGGATGAAAAAAGGCATAGCATTTGCCAAAAAGAAAAAATTAAAAGCAATTTTTGTTGATAGGGAGGGAAAAAATATATGCGAATCTACGTCAGAGTGACCCCGAGGGCGGGGAAAAACGAAGTTCTGAAAGTTTCCGACGGCGAATATAGGGTGAAAGTGACCGCTCCGCCGGAAAAGGGAAAGGCAAATGAAAAAGTTGTCGAACTTTTGGCGTACCATTTGGCAGTGCCCAAAAGTTCGGTGAAAATAATCGCCGGAAAGTCGGCGAGAATAAAAATAGTAGACGTGGATATGCAGGACTAGTTGTTAAACTATCTTATAGTTGGGGAGGGAATTCATGGTATGGGGCTATAAAGTTGTTCTGGTTGTGGTTGCGTTTGGGGCTCTTCTGCTCGTAGCGGGACGAAGTGTTCCTGTTAAACGGGGACAGGAAGAACAAGACACGGAGGAACACGAAGAATAATGTCGAAAAATCGGCAAGACAACAAAGGGCAGATCAGTGAATCTGCCCGCTTTTTTTGATATAATGATCTTGTGAGTAAATTTACCCCGTTAGAAATTAATTCTAAACAAATGGCCCAAACGATAAAACCTCAAAACAGATTTCTAACGGGGTCTAAAATATTTTTCATCGTATCTCTTTGTTTTTTGCTCGGCGTTTTTTTGGCGTCGTTTTTTCAGATTGAAAAATATTTTATTCTGATTCTTGTCTCCGCGGGAATTTTTATCTTCGTCATAAATTACAAAAACAAAAAAGTCATATTCGCCAGCGCGGCGGTTTTGTTTTTGGCGCTGGGTTTGTGGTGGACAAACAACTCTATCGATAAAGCAAAAAATAGTTTGGCTGATAGCAAATTGGGCTCAGTTGAATTTGTGGGAACAGTCGCAAAGGAACCGGAAACGGATGAAAAATATCAAAAAGTTGTCGTTTCGGACGAAGAGAAAAATAAGATATTGATCAATGCTGACATCTATCCAAGTTATAATTATGGCGATGAATTGAAAGTGAGCTGCAATCTACAAGCGCCTAAAAATCAGGAAGACTCGAGCTTCGATTATCAAATGTATCTGGCAAAAGGCGGGATTTATCGGATTTGCAACAAGGCGCAAATAGCTGTGGTCGCGAAAAACAGGGGAAACAAATTTTATTCAGCGGTCTTGGTGTTGAAAAGTAAGTTCGAAGAAAAACTTTCGGCGGTTTTTCCCGATCCGGAAGGAGCGTATCTCAAGGGGCTCATCTTGGGCGGAAGCAAACGGATGACCAAAGATTTGAACGACGCGTTTTCGCGGACAGGAACGACGCATACGGTCGCAGTTTCGGGATACAATGTGACAATTGTCGCCGCGTTTTTGATGTGGCTCGGAATTGCTCTTGGTCTTTGGCGCCAACAAGTTTTTTCTTTCGCGCTCATCGGCATTGTACTTTTTGTTCTCATGACCGGCGCGCCGAGTTCTGCCGTGAGAGCGGGAATAATGGGCGGACTTGTTATCTGGGCGATGAAAGAGGGGAGACTGGCCAATTCCCAAAATGCGATTCTTTTCGCGGGTGCGGCGATGCTTGCGATCAATCCGCTTCTTTTGCGATATGACGCCGGATTTCAGCTGTCCTTTTTGGCAACTTTGGGAATCGTTTATGTCTATCCCCTCTTCGAAAAAAAATTTTTCGAGAGAGAGCAGAACATTTTGAAAGAAACAATTTTGATGACTCTGGCGGCGCAAATTTTTGTTTTGCCGGTGATTTTGGCAAATTTTGAAAAACTTTCTGTGATCGCGCCGCTGGCCAATTTGCTGATTCTGCCGGCCATACCATTTATAATGGGGACGGGGTTCGCGGCGGGAATGGCGGGATTTATTTTTATCCCGCTCGGGAAGCTGATCGGATTTGTTCCGTATGTTCTTCTGAAATTGGAATTGTTGATCGTTCAATGGCTCGCGAACATTTCCTGGTCATCGCTTGAGATCAAAAACTTCGGCTGGAAGCATATCACGGTTTATTATATTATTTTAATCTCGGTGCTATACTACTCAAAAAGAAAAGATAAGCGACTTAGCGTGCTCAAGAATGAAAAATAAATTTTTCTATTTTGCGATCGCCATTTTACTGATTTTCTTCGCCTATTTTTCCTATCAAATAATCGTAGAGGCTAAACCTCTACAAATTGTTTTTCTTGATGTCGGGCAGGGGGATTCAATTCTGATCCAAAAGAGAACAAAACAAATTTTGATCGACGGCGGTCCGAACGGGAAAACGGAGCTGGCGGAACTTGGGAAATATCTTCCCTACTTCGACCGTGAGATTGAAGTCGTGATCGCGACTCATCCGGACCGGGACCATATCGGCGGGTTGGTCGATGTGGCGAAAAATTATAAAATCGGAAAAGTTCTCACAACGGGCGCGGAAAAAGACACAGTGGTTTTCAAGGAGTGGAAAGATATTCGCGAGTACGATAGAATTGAAACGCTTGAGGCGATCCTGGGCGACGAGGTGGAAATGGATGGAGCAAAGCTAAAAATTGTTTCTCCCAATTCAGCAGTTGACCCGGCAACTGGAGACGCGAACAACAAATCGGTCGTTGCGAGGCTCGATTGGGGAAACAATTCTTTCCTTTTCACGGGCGATATCGAATCTCCTGCCGAGCGTGAAATTTTGGCGAGCGGAGAAAACGTTGACGTTGATTTTTTGAAAATCGCCCATCATGGCTCAAAATATTCCTCAAGCGACGAATTTTTGGACGCAACGAGTCCGGGCGCAGCCATCATTTCGGTGGCCGCGAAAAATTCATACGGCCATCCGACAGAAGCGGTGCTAAACTCATTGAAATCAAGAAATATCGAAATTTTGCGGACGGATGAGAAGGGAGACATAATTTTTGAATGCAAAGCGCCAAACGAAAAGTGCAAAGCTACAACGCAAAACTAAAAATTATTTTTTTAGCTCTGGCTGTACTGGCTTTTTCGGGTTGCACGAAGGATGCTAACTTAACCAAAAAAAATAATATTACTCCGGAACAGGTAATATCTGCTCAATTTCCCGATGCTCAAGTCAAAAATCAAATAAAAATACTTTTCGTCGGGGATATGATGTTTGACCGGTATATCCGCGAAGGGGTGAGAAAATATGGAGACGGGGACTATAATTATATTTTTAGCCAAATTAAAGACAAATTGGCCGGGTATGATCTTGTCGTTGGTAATCTCGAAGGGCCGATCACGGACAAAATTTCCGTGAGCGTCGGAACGGCGATGGATGATAAGAAAAATTTGAAATTCACTTTCGATCCGTCAGTCGCAAAAGCCCTTGCGGAAAACAATATCAAACTCGTGGATCTCGGAAACAATCACATCCTCAATCAAAGCGAAGACGGAATCGCACAAACGAAGAAATATCTGGGCGAGGCGGGAGTCCAATATTTCGGGGACACCGGCGGCGATCAGAGTCCGGCTCTTGTCAAAAATATTGGCGGAACAAAAATCGGTTTTGTGAATTACAATTATTCCATCGTCGGCAGCCTTGAAAAAGCGATCGAAGATATCGGAAATTTGAAAAAGAAATC
>JBAZUC010000002.1:6057-35192 GCA_041661585.1 Parcubacteria group bacterium | reverse complement strand
CAACCTTGGGAAATACCCGTGAACGGCATCGTGGCAGGCGTTGACGAAACCCATTCCGCCGACATGGCGATTGCGGTCGAAAATAACTTGGGTGCCCGGGACGGCCTCGATACTCAAGATAGCAGCGAGGGTCTTGTCGGGATCATTGTTTTCGAATGCGACGCCGATTACGGGTACGAGGTCGTTTTTCATATAATGCCGCAGGTAGGCATCGCAAGTGCCGGTGAGATGATTGGCGCAGCCGGCGCCGATGATCCAGACATTCACGCGGTCAACAGGTTTTTGTCCCTTTCCTTGCGTCAAGGTGCGGAGGCCGAGCAGAACTTCCTCGGTATTACGGTGAATACTGCTCGTGATAATTGCGTTCACCCGTGCCAATCCTTTGATCTCTGCTTCTTGAAGAAGCAAGAGACCCGGCAGGCACTGTGGGAGATCGCTGTCCGATCCAACCATTATTCCAATCCTGCGTTTGAGTGGTTCTTTCGCTGCCGCCATTTTTTCTCCTCCTTTTTCCGCCCGCTTTGCGCAGGGCTGGGGTTATTATCCAAAGACTATCTTGAAGATAAAATCGACATACTTCAACTTGCTGTTCAAATCAAAGCAGCAAGAAAGTTCCTCTGGTGTCACATATTTGCAGATGTCCGGATCTTCGCGAAGCGCCGTTGGAAAATCTGATCTGGTTTCCCAGCATTTGACCGCGACGTTTTTCACAAGGGTGTGAGCAGTTTCGCGCGGCAGGCCGCTTTTTTCAGCGACCAGCATCATGACATTCTGCGAATAAACCAATCCTTGCATCAAATTCAGATTGCGCAACATGTTTTCCGGAAATATCAGCATTTTTTCAATAATGCTGGTGAGCCGAGCTAAGGCGTAGTCGACCAAAGCCATGCTGTCTGGGATTATCACTCTTTCTATGCCGGAGTTATCAAGGCTGCGTTGTTCCCAACAGTTAGCTTGATTTTCCGCGGCTATGGAATGGTTCGCGACGACTTGCCGCATCAACCCGCACAGATTTTCAGGTCCGATCGGATTTTTCTTGTGCGGCATGGCGGAAGAACCTTTTTGATTGGCGTCAAAAAATTCCATAATTTCCTGGATTTCTGTCCGTGCGGCTAGCCTGATGTTCAGCGATATTTTTCCGATAGTCGCTGCAACATTAGCCAAGGCTCCGAGCACTTCAGTGATGATGTCCCGGGCAATGATCTGTGTGGCAATCACTGGTTCCAAATGCAGTGCTCGAAGAGCCAATGTTTCCACGTCCGGGGGCAGGGTATACATTCCTACTGCTCCGCTGATCTTGCCGACGGACACGGTTTCGAGTGCCTGTTCCAGCCGTGTTTTTTGACGCCGGAGCTCTTCGTACCAATTTGCGAATTCAACTCCTTGCGTGATTGGTTCAGCGTGAACGCCGTGCGTCCGTCCGACTTTGGCAGAATACTTGTGTTCGAAAGCCCGGTTTTTGATCACCTCCAGCAGCCGATCTAATTTTTCGAGAATGAGCTGCAAAGACTCTCTCATGGAAAGCATCAGGGCTGTATCAACCACATCATAGCTTGTCATGCCTCTGTGCAACCAAGGACGAAGATACTCGGGAAATTGGGGATTGATGTGATTAAGAAAGGCAAGGACATCGTGTTTCGTGACTTCGCTTTCGATCCGATTGATCTCTTGCGGATCAATTTGTATTTGGGTTTCGAGATTTTGAGGGATTCTTCCTTCAATTTCCCCCAGTTGTATTCTGGCTCTAAGTACCGCCAGCTCCACCTGAAGCCAAAGAAAAAATCTATTCTCGTCTGACCATATCCGGCGCATTTTTTTTCGTGTGTATCTTCCGATCATGGCATTATCCTCCAATCAGATTTTTTTGTTGATTTTTCAAAGCAACAGAAAAACCAAGCCTCCTGACCTGGTCCTCCCCGTGCATATAATGTAAGGAAAATGGGGAAAAATTGCAAGGGAAACAAAAAGGAGCCCCGACCAGTCGGGGCTCCTGCTATATATTGTCTGTTTTTCGCTTAAAATCCTCTCACTTGGATCTTTTTACTCTTGGTCGTGTCGGATTTGAGGAGTCGGATAGTGAGAATTCCGTTTTTCATGGCGGCTTCGGCTTTGTCGGCGATGACTTCGACGGGCAAAATGACCGAGCGGGAAAAGGTTCCCCAGTAGCATTCCTGATAATAGTAGTTTTCGCTTTCAACCACTTCTTCGTTCTTTCGGTCGCCGCGGATGGTCACCATATCGTTGTTGATCGTCACATCCAGGTCCTCCGGCTTCACGCCGGCAATCGTTGATTTGATCACGATTTCGTTGTCGGTCTGATAGACATCGATCGTGAGCTGACCTTCCGAGTCGCCCGCCCAATTCTCGTCTTGCTCGGCGGGGGCGCTTGGCGCGGTTGGTTCAACGGCATAATCATCCTGCAAGCTGGCTTGCGGCTGGATCGCGTGCCCTCCCATTTGGGGCTGAATCGGAGGCTGGGCTTGATAGTTGAAAGACGGATTTTGTTGGCTATATACTTCTCTCTCCGGAACATTTCTTGATCCAGTGAGCCGTTCGAAAAATGATTTTTTTTCTTTCATAGTTTTTTGTCAATACTAATGATTTTTGCTGTTTTCAGTATATATCCAGTTTCACAATTAGGCAAGCCTTTTGGAGTTGAGAGCCAAAATTGATGTTCCGATCAAGAAAAATGCGGCCAGTGAAAAAACGATAAGATAGTTCGTAAAGCCGCTTTTTTGAATGACAAGAAAATTGAAAAGCAGGTGGATAAGCACAGGGAAAAAGATGATTTTCAAGTGTTTCAGCCGGCCGGAGAATGTTTCGGCGGAAATGAATATTCCCATGAGATAGGCGGTGAGAGCATGAAGCGCGATAACGGTGGTGAAAGAAAATATGATCTCCATGTCGCCCGATTGGAATGCGGAAAAAACCTTTTGATCGGAAACAAGAACCAATCCAATTTCGAGAACTCCCCATAGGGTACCCAAAAAGAAAGAGGCAAGGACAAGGCGAATTTTTTGCAGGCCAAAATTTTTTCTTATTACAAAATATATGGCCCAATATTTTGAAATTTCCTCGATGGCGGCGGAAAAGGCGAGAAACCAGGTGAAATGCATATATGACTCGAGGACGATCTCTCTTTGCCAAAAAGCGCTGACCATTGCGGCAATCAGCTGCTCAATGACAATCACAAGCGCAACAGAAACAACGGCGAGAAAGAAAATTTTGATGATATTTTTCATTACTTTAGCTTAAGGCCTGCGTCAGCTTCGAGATTCTTCCAATTGTTTTCAAACTTCTTTTCATTTTTTGCCAATTTATATTGAAAATATCCGGCGACGGCGATCATTGCGGCGTTGTCTAGCGAGTATCTGGTATCTGGCAAATGGTATTTTGTATTTGGAAAACTTTTTTTTATCGCTTCACCGAGTTGCGCGCGCAATTCTTTGTTGGCCGATACTCCTCCGCCAAGGAGAATAGATTTAGGCTTGTATTTTTTCGCGGCTTTCAATGTTTTTCCGACAAGCACATCAATCACGGCTTGCTGGAATTCGGCGCAAAGAGCGGCTTTTAATTCTTTACTTTTTAATATTTTAGGATTGTCTCGGACTATATACAACACGGCTGTTTTTAATCCGGAGAAAGAGAAGTTTAAGATTCCAGAGTTAATCATTGGCCTAGGTAAAGAGAATTTCAAATTTAGAAATTTGGATTTGTTTGAAAATTGAAAATTGAAAATTGAAAATTTCGCCGCGAGAGCGGCGACGGCCGGTCCTCCGGGATATCCTAATCCCAATATTCTTGCCACCTTGTCAAAAGCTTCTCCGGCCGCGTCATCCAAAGTTTCGCCGACAATTTTGAAATCAAGATGCTTTTTCATCAAAATGAGCTGGGTATGCCCGCCGGAAACAATGAGAGCGAGGATTGGGAATTCAGGATTGGAATTTTCGCCAACAAAGTTGGCATAGATATGTCCCGCAATATGGTGCACGCCGACCAGCGGTTTTTTCCACGCGTAGGCGAGAGCTTTTGCGGAATTGGTGCCTATGAGCAGCGCCGGAATGAGTCCCGGACCTTCAGTGACAGCGATCAGATCAATATCTCTTGAAGTGAGTTTGCGCTTTTTGATTGTTTTTTTCAGCATCAGCGGTAGATTTTTGAGATGTTCACGGGCGGCCAAATTCGGCACGACTCCGCCAAACGGCGCGTGCACTTTGATCTGCGAAGAAACCAGATCTTCGATAACTTCAAAACTATTGGCTTTCGCTTCGATCAGAGCAACCGCTGTTTCATCGCAGGAAGTTTCAATAGCAAGGATATTCACCCCGTTAGAAAAATGTTTTTTCAATGCTTTAGTCGACTTAAAAATAATTACTCATATTTCCCCGATTTTCTAACGGAGTTCATACTGCTAGTATAATGCATTATGTGTAATGTATAAAGTATTGGGGTTGTTTCGCTATTTTTGTTGACTAATTCAGCATTTCCTGCTATCATTTGCTTTGTACTACCCGTTTCAAGGCCCCATCGTCTATCGGTTAGGACATCAGGTTTTCATCCTGAAAAGAGGGGTCCGACTCCCCTTGGGGCTACCAAGAACAAAGTCTTTTTCCTCCCCCTTGACAAGACATTGCAAAAAAGCCAGTATTTTGGTAGTATTTGAAAGTCGAAACCAATAATATCATAATTAACCAAAAAAACCATGAAGAAAAAAGAACTCGTGGAAGCGCTGGTTGAAAAGACTCAACTGGCAAAAAAGGACGTCATTATGGTCCTTGAGGAGATGGCCGAGATCGTGAAAGCCACGGTCAAAAAAGAAGCCGTCGAAATTCCCGGCCTCGTGAAGGTCGAAAAGAAGCACCGGGCCGCTCGCATGGGACGCAACCCAATGACCGGAGAAGCAATCAGCATTCCGGCCAAGACTGTTTTGAAAGCGAAAGTCCTCAAAAAGCTCAAAGACGCGGTTATGTAATTTTCAAAAGTTGAAGCAAGAAATCCCTCAGCAGACGAGGGATTTTTTGATTTTTTGCGCGGTTTTTGCTACGATTGATGAGCAATGAAAGAATTTATCAAGAAAAATTGGGTTTATCTCGTTTTGGCGGTTATCATTGTTGCCGCTGCGGGATTTCGCGTCTGGCATTTTTCCGATTGGCTGCATTTTGAAATGGACCAGGCGCGCGACGCGATGGTTGTGCGGGACGCGGTGCAACAGGGATTTTCCAATTTGCCGCTTCTCGGACCGCGGGCAGCCGGGACTTTTTTGCGACTTGGTCCGGCTTTTTATTATTTCCAATATCTTTCCGCGAAAATCACGGGTTCTATCCAACCGCCGGTTTTTGCATATCCCGATTTGATATTCAACATACTTGCGATTCCGCTGTTTTTCTTTTTTCTGCGGCTGTATTTCAAAAAAACCAGTTCGCTTTTGGGAACGGCGCTTTTTGCTTTCAGCTTTGTCGCGGTTCAATATTCGCGATTTGCATGGAATCCGAATTCGGTTCCGTTCTGGACATTGCTCTTTCTTTTCAGCTTGGTGAAATTCGGCCAGGCGGAAAAGGAAAAAGGGAAATATATCTGGGCGGTAAGCACCGCTTTGGCGCTCGGGATTGCGAGCCAACTTCATTTCCTGGCGCTTATTTCTCTTCCGATCATCGCTGTTGTGTTTCTCGTCTGGTCAAAAGCGTATAAAAATCTCAATTTGAAGCGCATAGCATTGATCCTTGCCATTTTGATCGTGTTATATGTCCCCGTCATATTGAGCGAGTTGAAAACTGGCGGGAGTAATTCAATGGAATTTGCGGCTGCGATCGCCAGCAAGCCGAGTGACAACACTTTGGGGCAGAAGATATACAAAACGATTGAAGTGAATTCCCAATATTATCTTTTTCTTCTCACTTCGAATATTTCTTTGATCAGCAGAACCTCGCTTGTGGCCGGTGTTGTCTTCACAGCGGCGACGCTAATTTTCATATTTTTCAGATTGTGGGATGAAAAAGACGAAAAGCGGAAAAATTTCCTCAAGATGATTTTTGCCTGGTTCTTTGTATCATATGTTTTGATTTTTCCGTTTGCGTTCCAGGTTCGTCCCCGCTTTTTCTTCACGGCCTTTTTCTTGCCGTTTATATTTTTCGTATTTTGGATCGAATGGCTGGAAGTTTTTTTTGAAAAAAGAAAAAAATTGGTTTGCGGCGTTTTGCTTTCGGTGTTGGCGACAGCTCTTGTCGGTTTTCTCAATATGGAAGCGGTGCTCGCGGGTTTTCGAACTGCCGCCAAAGACCAGGAACCGGAATTTTGGAGAAATCGCCCGTTCGTGGCACAGGAAATCGAAAAAATTCCATTGTATCAGATATATGGAGCCGTTGATTATCTCACAGAGCGAGGACGATCAGAAGGCAAGAAAGTTCATCTCGACGGGAATATGACTTATCGCGTGCCGATGCAATATCTGCTTGAATTGAAGAAACCCGCGGTGAATTTTGGGATTATGTCCCGCTGGGATGACCAGCCAGATGATTTGTATTTCACGATTGTCAGCGATACCTCTGGTTGCTATGGCCGGACAAAAGTTTTGTTGGGATCCGAACTCGCGGCAACGCACTATTTCGGCCATCGCTTCGCGCTATGCGAACTGAAATTGCCGGCCGGTTTTGAAGCAACGCGGCCGAAAAAACCGCCCAAAGTGAAAAAAGAAAAAACAATCGAAGAAAGTGAAGCCGATGACGCGAAAGCTGAAATCGACAGAAACGCCAAAGACAGGGTTTATTGGGGAGATATATTTTAGAATTCAAAATTAAAAATTTGGCATGGATCTTCAGGAAAATCATCAAAACAAGCCATTTTTTCTAAAAGGCAGCAATAATATTGGCATCCTACTATTGCATGGGTGGTCATCTCCTCCCGAGGAGTTGCTGCCGCTTGCGAAATATTTGAATTCTCTGGGCTACACCGTTTCTGCGCCATTGTTTCGCGGGCACGGTACCAAGCCTGAAGATTTGCTTGGAATTACGCGGCAGAATTGGATCGCGGATGCCAGAAAATCGCTCGAGGAGTTGAAAAAGCAGGCTTCGAAAATTTTTGTGGGAGGGATTTCGATGGGTGGAAATATTTCAATGCTTCTCTCTGAAGATGAATCCATTGCGGGAATCATCGCGATGGGAGCATCGGTGAAATTTCGCTTTCATAGCCTGGTCAAAATAGTTCTTTTTTTTATGGGGCTGACGAAAACATACAGGAAAAAAATGTTTCCGCCCGGGGTAAGAAAAAAAATGGGCAAGCGTGACGCGTATGCGTACTATCCTGTGGAAAGCGCGAGAGAAGTTGCAAAACTAGCGGACGAGACCAGAAAATATTTGCCGCGGATCACGAAGCCAATTCTCATCATGCAATCGACGATCGACCACATGGTTTCAAAAAAAACGCCGCAGATTGTTTTTGATGAAGTGGCCTCAAAGATCAAAGAAATTTATTGGGTGAAAGACAAATATCATGTTTTTGCCGGAGAGAAAAGCGTGCAAGAGAAAATAGGAGAATTTGTTAAAAAAATATGCGCATAGCCATTTTCACCAACAATTATCTTCCCAATCCCTACGGCGTTTCGGGTTCTGTTGAAAGTTTCCGCAAAGAGTTTGAAAAGCTTGGCCATGAGGTATATATTTTCGCCCCACACTGGAGGGACTATCACGACAAAAATCCGAATGTCTTTCGCTATCCGTCAATTTCCATCAGGCTAAAAAAAATAAAATACCCATTGCCGGTTTTATATTCGCGAAAAATATCGAAGATTCTCGAAAATTTTAAGATAGACATTGTACACTCCCAGCATCCGAATTTGCTCGGAAGCGTGGCGATGAAATGGGCAAAGAAAAAAAGTATTCCAATAATATTTACTTGGCATACTCTTTATGACCAGTATACTCACTTTTTTTCTTTTATACCGGAAAAGTTTGCTGCGTGGTGGGCCATTCGAAACGCGAAAAATTATGCAAATAAATGCGACCAAATCGTTGTTCCGACGCCGTCGGTTGGGGAAATCATCAAAAAATGGGGCGTTACGAGAAAAAATATCACGGCCATTCCAACCGGGGTCGAAGAAGATCAGTTTGCCGCTCCTGATCGGGAAAGTATACGGAAAAAATATGAAATCAAAAGCGACGAGATCTTGCTGTTCGTGATGACACGACTCACGGAGGAAAAGAATATGGAATTTTTGCTTGATGCGGCGTTGAATATTCTCCAAAAAAATAGCAGCGCCAAACTGATGATCTGCGGGGACGGGAATTTGAAAAATACTCTTGAAAGAAAGGTTTTAGACGCGGGATTGGGGGAGAAAGTTATTTTTCCCGGAATCGTTTCAAATAGAGAAAAGAAAGATTATTATGCCGTGGGAGATATTTTCGTTTATGCTTCGAAATCCGAAACGCAAGGGATGGTGTTGACCGAAGCAATGTATGCCGGATTGCCGATTGTTGCCGTGCGGGCAACTGGAGTCAAAGATATCGTGGAAAACAATAAAACGGGGTTTTTAGTTGGTGAAAATAAACAAGAATTTTCTGGCGCAGTTCAGAAATTGATTGATGACGAAGATTTGCGAAAAAAATTCGGAGAAGAAGGAAAAAGGATCGCGCGGGAAAAATATACGGCCAAAGTTTGCGCGAAAAAGATGATCGATGTTTATGAAGAGACGATAAAAAGAAAATAATGTTTGTCATTGCGAGCGAAGCGAAGCAATCCCGAACCACTCTGCATTGCACGAGATTGCCGCGGTCGCTCCGCTCCCTCGCAATGACAGTTATTCCTCAAAAATTCTATTCCCGTCCAACTCTCAAAGTTGCCCAAGAACTCGTGGGCTGTTTTCTTGTCCGGGCGGGTCGAGGAAAAATATGGCGGGCTATGATAACTGAAACGGAAGCGTATGTCGGCGAGGACGATCTGGCATCTCACGCTTCGCGGGGACGGACGCCGCGCACGGAGCTGATGTATGGTGAGCCGGGGCATGCGTACGTGTATATGATCTATGGCATGTATTATTGCCTCAATATCGTGACAGAGAAAAAAGATTTTCCGGCGGCGGCTTTGATCAGGGGAGTGGAAATTGAAAGTATAGATCGCAAAAAAACAAATGGACCAGGAAAATTGTGCAAATTTTTGAAAATTGACAAAAAGTTCAATGGATGGGATATGACAAAAAGCGAGAAATTGTGGATCGAAAAACCCGCCCAAAATTTTTCAAAGAAAAATATTGTGGCGGGCAGGCGAATCGGCATTGATTATGCGAAACATTGCAAAGAATACCTATGGAGATTTCAACTGAAAACAGAATAGTCGAAAAAATTCTTTCTGGTGATGATGAGGCCTTTGCGGAAATTGTGAAAATATATCTCGAACAGGTATACAATTTTGTGTTTCGCTTGGCGGGAGACCGCGACGCGGTGGAGGATCTGACGCAGGAAACATTTGTGAAAGCTTGGAAAAACCTGAAGCGCTTCGACCAAAAAAGAAGTTTTAGAACATGGCTTTTCACGATTGCCAAAAACACGGCGTTCGATTGGCTGAAAAAGAAAAAAGAAATTCCGTTTTCAACTTTCACGGATGAAGAAGGGGAAAGTTGGCTCGAAAATATCGCGGATGAAAATATTTTGCCCGACGAAATATTGGAACGCAAAAATATCGCTGAAGAATTGGATAAAATTCTCCAAAAACTACCGCCGCACTATCGGGCAATATTATTACTTCACTACAGAGAAGGCTTTTCCCTCCACGAAATCGCTGAAATCCTCGGCGAACCCTACAATACGATCAAAAGCCGGCATCAGAGAGGGTTGGGGAAGTTGAAAGAATCATTTATATAAAAAAATTCACCCTGACACTTGATGTTGGGGTGATTTACTCATATGCTCAAGGGACGACACAACTCCTGATCCTAGTCCGGATCCAAACTGTTGATAACTTAAGGTCTTGGAATGCCCTCAAAAGCTTTCTTAAAAATATCTTAAATTCTTGACAGTATTATATTTATACTATAAACTATCAATGTAATTAAGTAATACGATTATGGCTACAAAAAAACAGCTTCTTTTCTTGGAATTCATCCAAATGGTGGAAAAGATAAAGAAAGCCTCGGAAAATATTTCCGGCAATAATTTGGAAAAGTCCGGCATCACGCCACTTCAAATCCAGGCATTGGATTATATAAAAAACAATCCTGGCACGCCGGTTAGCGGAATTTCCGAACATCTTTTTTTGTCCCCATCCTCCGTTTCGCAATTAACCGACAGGCTTTTTGCCTTGAGATTGATGGATAGGAAATCAGACCCCGATGATCGCCGCTCCGTTTTGGTGTTTCTTACAAAAAAGGGAGAACAATTTGTTCAAAGATTCAAAAAGAGACAGCTCAAAGAAATCGGTTTTATTACTCAATACATGTCTGCCGAGGATATTGAATACATGATCAGAATCCACAAAAATATGTTGAAAAAAATAGCAGAAAGCAATAAATGATCATTAATTCGTATTTTATTTTATGAAAAAAATATTTAAGAAATTGACATCCACCAAGACGAGAAAAATTATTTCAGCGCTAATCCTGGTTGCCATCGTTTTTTCGGTATGGTTTTTCTTCTTCAGAAAAAAGGCTGATCAAATTGAAACGTACACGGTTGAAAGAGGAAATATCACGGAAACCATCATGGAAACAGGCAATGTCCAGGCGGCCCAGGTGAGCGTTTATTCCACTTCCAATGGAGTGGTCGAGGAGCTTAATGTGGAAAATGGCGATTCGGTGAAAATCGGGCAAAAGCTTTTCAAGGTGAGGTCAACCAGCACGGACCAAGAGAAGGCCACGGCCAATTCAAGCTATATGACGGCCTTGAGCAATTTGAAAAAATCCCAGCAGGACAAAGAAAGCGCTTATGCTCAATTACTTAGCAATAAAAAATCCCTGACGGACGCCAAGGGGGATCTCAGATATCAAAAAAATCACGATACGAACACCAAAACCAACAAAGGCTACACTTCCGCGGAGAAAAAATCCCTGAGGCAAGATGTTTCTGCAAAAGAGAGCACCCTTGATGCTTCTCAGCAAAAATATGACGATGCCGACACGGCAATCAGCGCCTCTCAGGCGAGCGTCAAAGCGGCTAAATTGTCCTATGATGCCACCCAAAATGCCACTATCACGGCTCAAGTCTCCGGTACGGTCAGTAATTTGTCCGCCAGAGTCGGCGATGTCGTTTATTTCTCCGATATCACCGTGACATCGACGACTATCGCAGATCCTGTTTTGGTCATCGGCGATCTTTCCGGATATTCGGTGAAAATCGGTATTAATGAAATGGAAAGATCAAAAATCGTTCTTGGACAAAAAGCAACTATCAAGTTTGATGCCATCCCTGATAAAGAATATACGGGCGAGGTTGAAAAAGTGGATGATTTCGGAGTGGAAGAGTCGGGCGTGATTACCTATAACGCGTATCTCTCCGTTACCGATCAAGACGAAAGGATGCTGCCAAAAATGACGGCCAATGTCACCATAGAAACAAATTCCCGGGAAAATGTGATAGTTATTCCGACGAAAGCTTTGAAGCCGTATCAAAACGGAAAAGGAGTGCAAGTGGCGCGTTCTGATTCGAAAGGAAAACAAACTTTTGAGTATGCCGCGGTCAAAACCGGTCTCAAAAGCGGGTCGCAGGTGGAAATCACCAGCGGCCTGGAAGAAGGAGCGGTAATTTCACTTTCTGACGCGGCCAAGACAGCCGCCAAGTAGCCTGAAAAAATTCAAGATTATCCGCCAAATTATGACTCGAAAAAATCCTATTATTTCTCTCCGAAATATCAAGAAAACCTATCTGATGGGTGATACTTCCTGCCAAGCATTGAAGGGAATTTCTTTCAACGTGCACGAAGGAGACTTCGTATCCATTATGGGAGCTTCCGGATCCGGCAAGTCAACACTTATGAATATTATCGGGACACTGGACAGCGCAACGGAAGGAAAGTATATCTTTAACGACTCGAATATTACCGCTTATAGCGAGGATGAACTGGCGAAAGTGAGGAATGAAAAAATAGGATTTGTGTTTCAGTCGTTTAATCTCATCCCCAGGGTGAGCGTTTATCACAATGTAGAAAGGCCGATGATTTATAGCAGAAAAATTCCACGTTCCCAAAGAAGAGAACGGGTTCTTTCTGCCTTAAAGACAGTTCATTTGGAGGATAAGATAGATAATTTGTCCAATCAGCTTTCAGGCGGTCAGATCCAGCGAGTGGCCGTTGCCCGGGCCTTGGTGATGGATCCGGAAATTATTCTGGCGGACGAACCGACCGGAAATCTGGACAGTGCCACCTCTCATGACATAATGAGTTTTTTTCAGGAGCTCAACAAAGAAGGAAAAACTATTATCCTTATTACTCATGAACCGGACATCGCCGCTTTTGGAAAAAGAACCATTGTTTTAAAGGACGGGCTGATCGTTGAAGATAAAAATAATGACTAAATTATAGAGTATGAGTTTTTTCGATGCATTCAGTATTTCATTTTCATCTCTGCGGCACAACCGACTGAGAACGATTTTGGCGATGCTGGGAATCGTGATCGGAATCGCTTCGGTTATTCTGATCATTTCCATCGCCAAGGGCGCGACTTCTTCAATCACCTCGGAAGTGTCCTCAATGGGATCCAATCTTTTGTCTATATCGCCCGGAAGCCAGTCCAGAGGGCCGGTGCAAGGCGGAGGAAACGTTCAAACTTTGACTTATGCCGATGCCCAATATTTCAAGAACAATAGCGACTTCTCCAATGTCAGTGCTGTTTCGGCTGCAGTTCAAAGCAGCGCGCAAGTAATCGGAAACGGGGAAAACATAAATACTACCATTCAGGGAGTTTCGGCTAATTATTTTGAAACCCAATCCATAACCGTTGATTTCGGTGAATTGTTCAGCGAAGAAGACGAAAGCTTCTATTCCAAAGTAGCGGTTATCGGCTCGGAAGTCGCCAGTGAACTTTTTGGCGAGGGATCCGATCCGACTGGCCAAGTTATTCAAATAAAATCGCAACTGTTCAGAGTGGTCGGAGTAACCAAGGCCAAGGGGTCGAGCGGGATGTCAAACCCGGACAAAACTGTTTATGTTCCGGTGACTACCGCCATGAAAATACTTCTCGGCCAGAATTATGTCCAATCAATTCAATTATCATTGTCCGATATCACAATTATTGATCAAACCACAGAGGAGATAAAACAAGCGCTAATGGAAAGGCATGGAATAACTGACGAAGCGAATATTGATTTCAATATTACCAGTTCCAAGGAAATGCAGGAAACACTGAGCAGCATAACAGGAACTTTGACGGCAATGCTGGCCGGAATCGCCGGAATCTCTCTTTTGGTCGGTGGAATCGGAGTGATGAACATTATGTTGGTGAGCGTCACGGAAAGAACCAAAGAAATCGGACTTTTGAAAGCCATCGGCGCCAGAAGAAACGATATTTTGCTTCAGTTTTTGATTGAAGCGGTCGTATTAACTATTACCGGAGGAATTATTGGAATGGCTACCGGAGAAGTTTTTTCATATGTCGCTTCTGCTATTATCAATATTCCTTTTGTCTTTCAGCTTTATCCTATCCTTTTGGCTGTCGGTGTGTGCGTTACAATCGGAGTTTTCTTCGGACTCTATCCTTCTCAGCGTGCGGCGAAACTGAATCCGATCGACGCGTTGAAATACGAATAGATTTAAAATAGCTTTTTTATAAACAATGCTTTTACATTTGATAAGCAAGAATAGAAAAAATTATGATTCAAATTAAAGATGAAGGAATTATTCTAGAGGCTTCCAATTTTCTGTTTGAAAACGAAGCAGTGCTCAATCCGACGTGTATTGAAGCAAACGGAATTACGCACATGTTCTATCGAGCAGTGCGAAAGGACGATTTTGTTTCTTCAATTGGATATTGTCAAATCGATGAAAATGGGAGAGTAGTTAATCGACTTGATCATCCAATTTTAGTTCCCGAACATGATTTTGAAAAAAAAGGAATAGAAGATCCTCGCGTCATTTTTTTGGATGGAATATATTATCTTTTTTATACTGTCTATGACGGAAAAAATGCCATGATTGCCTATGCTACCAGCGAAGATCTTGCGCATTTTGAAAAACATGGAATTATTTCTGCACAATTTACTTACGATGAAGCGGAGGATTTGTTTAGACAGTCGAAAGTGCGAGAAAGATATCAAATGTTTGAATCAGTGCTGAAAGACCGAGTAGGGAAAGATGTATATCTCTGGGAAAAGGATGCGTTTATTTTTCCGAAAAAATTTAACGGAAAATTCGCGCTTGTTCATCGAGTACTCCCTGGAATTCAGGTTGCTTATTTCAATTCATTTTCTGAACTCAATGACAATTACTGGCGAAAATATTTTGTTGAACTTGATAAATATATCATCCTTGATCCAAGGTATGAGTTTGAGAGTCGCAATATTGGTGGCGGAGCGGTTCCCATTGAGACGGAGGATGGCTGGCTTTTGATTTATCACGCAGCAGAGGATTCAAAATATGGAAAAATTTATCATGTCGGCGCCGCACTGCTTGATCGTGACAATCCTACGCAAGTAATCGGTCGTTTGCGAACGCCTCTTTTTTCTCCCAAAGAGGAATGGGAAAAAAGGGGGAATGTCAATAATGTAGTTTTTCCAACAGGCTGTGTTATTCGATACAACCGACTTTTCATTTATTATGGAGCGGGCGACAAGCTCATTGCCGCCAAAAGCATTGATTTCAAAAGTTTACTTTCCGAGTTGAAAAACAACCCTGTTTCGAATTAAATAAACATATGAAAGCAATAAATAAAAATTGGATTGTCTATTTGTCAACTTTCCCTCCCAGGGAATGCGGCATAGCCACATTTACCAAAGATCTTGTTAGCGCCTTTGATCAACTTTTTTCTCCCAGAGAAGAATCAAAAATTGTTGCTTTGAATTATAGCAAATCAAATAACTTAAATTATCCAAAATCGGTAATAATGCAAATTAGCCAGACGAAAAAAAATGACTACATAAAAATTGCGCAAAAGCTCAATGACTTGCCACAGGTAAAACTGATTTTTATCCAGCATGAGTTCGGAATTCACGGAGGGGAAAATGGTGCGAATTTACTATATTTTTTGCGTGAAATAAAAAGACCCATTGTAATCACATTACATACGGTTGTGCCGTCTTCCAATCAATTTTATGAAGGATATAGGGAGGTCATAAGGGATATTGACGATTATGTAAGATTGATTTTTGTTATGACCGAAACATCCAAAAGAATATTGATAAACGATTATTTTATCAATCCGGACAAGATACGGGTGATACCGCACGGCATACATGCCAGCCAGTATCAGTCTGTTGCAAAAGCCAAGACAGCACTTAAACTGAATGATCAGATTGTTATTTCCACTTTCGGTCTTTTAAATAAGGGGAAAGGAATAGAATATGCGATAAAAGCCATGTTGGAAATCGTAAAAAATTTTCCCAACGCAGTCTATCATATTTTTGGTGTGACTCACCCGGTAATTTTAAAAAAAGAAGGAGAAGCTTATCGAAATAAACTTATTGAAAAAGTCTCTGAATTGGGATTGAAAAAAAATGTTTCATTCCATAATGAATATTTTCCAACCGTAAAAATATTGCAATTTTTGCGAGCGACGGATATATATCTGTCGCCTTCACTTGATCCGGATCAAGCAGTTTCCGGGACGCTTTCCTATGCCATGGGATCCGGCCGGCCGGTTGTTTCTACAGCTTTCGCCCAGGCCAAGGAAGACGTTACGAATGAAGTAGGTCGATTGGTTGAATTTAAAAATTCCAAAGCCATTGCCGAAGCCGTAACAGAGCTTTTAAAAAATAAAAATCTTCGGATAGAGATGGGGAAAATAGCCTATTTTCGTACTCGATGCATGACTTGGCAAAACGTCGCTCTTTCCTATATGCGAGAGTTTATGTCGATTATTTCGGAATTCCGGATTCAAGAAAAAAACTTGCCGAAAGTCAAATTGAACCAGCTTATCAAGCTTACTGATAATTTCGGAATGTTTCAGTTTGCCAAATTAACCGAACCGGATCCGGAGTCAGGATATACTCTTGACGACAATGCGCGGGCGTTGATTGCTGTCACTGAATATTATAAAAAATATGGGAATAAAACTTCATTAAAACTAGCTAAAGTTTATCTTGAATTTATAAGTTATGCGTTCAGCCGTCCAAGTTATAACAATTATATTAACCATGATAAATCTTTTAACATAGAACGTAACGCAACAGAAGATCTAAATGACGCTTATGCGCGCGGTATATATTCGTTGGCGGTAGTTGCGACTTCTCGTCATATGCCGCTCAAGCTTCGAAACAAAGCCACCAAAATATTCAAAGAAAAATTTGATATGAAAAAATCCATGCACACGCCAAGGAGCGCGGCTTTCTATATAAAAGCGGTATGCGCGTGGCTTGATTATGAGGACGATGAGAAATACAAGAAAGTCTCAACGAAGTATTGCAAATATCTGGTTGGATTATACAAAAAGAGCAGTCAACCCAATTGGCAGTGGTTTGAAGACATATTGTCTTATTCCAATGGGGTTATCCCAGAAGCCTTATTCTTGGCTTATAAGATAACAGGAAATCAGCAGTATTTCAATATTGCCAAGTCAACACTTGACTTTTTGATTGCCAATTCATTTGATGGGGATGTTTGTGTTCCAGTGGGGCAAAAAGGTTGGTTTAAGAGGGGCGAGAAGAAAACTATTTTTGATCAGCAGCCGGAAGAAATCACTGCTTTGGTTTTAGCGCTCAAAGCGGCTCATGAAACAACCGGTGATGAAAAATATGAACATTTGATGCGTAACGCTTTTAATTGGTTTTTGGGAAATAATATTTTGGGTCAAGTGGTTTATGACCATGTCTCGGGAGGCTGTTATGACGGAGTGGGAGAAAAATCTGTTAATTTAAATCAAGGGGCTGAATCAACCATATCTTATTTCATTGCTCGCATGATCCTCAATTAATTATGAAAATAATACGAGTCAAAAACTTAGTCAAAGATTTCAAAGAAATAAAAGCTGTTGATAGCATCTCTTTTGAAGTTGAAAAAGGAGAAATTTTTGCTTTTCTCGGTCCCAATGGCGCCGGAAAATCAACGACTATAAAAATTCTCACCACGCTTCTTCAACCGACCAGCGGCGAAGCTGTCGTGAATGGTTTCGATATACAAAAAGATCCCAAAAATGTCAGGCGGTCTTTTGGAATAGTATTCCAAGATCCGAGTCTTGACGATGAACTGACTGCCTATGAAAATATGGAATTTCACGGAGCTCTGTACAAAGTTCCCAAAAAATTGAGAAGAGAAAGAATCAAACAGCTTTTGGCAATCGTCGAGCTCTGGGACAGGAAAGATTCTTTCGTAAAAACATTTTCCGGAGGAATGAAAAGACGGCTGGAGATCGCCAGAGGACTGCTCCATCATCCCGAAGTTCTTTTTCTGGACGAGCCGACGCTCGGACTTGATCCGCAAACCAGAAACCATATCTGGAGTTATATCAAAAAGCTCAATAAAGAAGAAAACGTTACCATATTTTTCACCACTCATTATATGGAAGAGGCCGAAAAAGTTTCCGACAGGATCGCGATAATCGATCACGGAAAAATAATAGTTTCAGGAACACCTTCGGAATTGAAATCCCGAGCCGAAAAAAATTCTTTGGAAGAAGCTTTTCTTTTCTTCACGGGATATGAAATTCGGGAAGAATCAGCGGGAAAGACAGACATAATGAGAATGATAAAAAATCGCAGAACAAGATGATTTTATGAATACCATATACATTCTTTGGCTTCGTCAACTCAAGAGATCATTGCGCTCAAAAGCGAGAATGGTCGGTTCATTGTCTCAGCCGATCTTGTTTTTGCTGGCTCTGGGTTTTGGTTTTGGTCCGGTTTTTCAAAAAGCCGGAGAAGGAAATTATATCCAGTTTCTTACCCCGGGAATTATTGCCATGAGTGTTCTGTTTTCCGCTGTTTTTTCCGGAATAGATATTATTTGGGACAAACAATTCGGATTCCTCAAGGAAACACTGGCCGCGCCCGTATCCAGGATGGAAATAATGATGGGCAGGACTTTAGGCGGAGCCACGATCTCGATTTTTCAGGGATTTGTTGTTTTGGGAATTTCCATGATTATAGGTTTCAGGATTGAATCCGCATCAATGATTTTCGGAGCTCTTTTGTTTATTTTCTTAATCGCTATTCTTTTCACGGCGTTTGGAACCGCCATCGCCGCGGTGCTGGAAGATATGCAGGGGTTTCAAATGATTATGAATTTCCTGGTTATGCCTCTGTTTTTTCTTTCCGGAGCGATTTTCTCTTTTTCCGGTTTGCCAAAGGCATTGGAAACAATAGCCAGAATAAATCCGCTTTCCTATGGCGTAGACGGACTCAGGGGAGTTCTTACCGGAACATATCAATTTGGATTTTTTACTGACTTTATGGTACTGGGCGCGCTTACGCTGATTTTACTCATGATCGGAAGCTATTTGTTTTCCAAGATTGAGATTTGAACGATTTCAAGTCTAAAAGGCTATGCCTTTCAAAAGATTGTAAACCTGTGTTGCGAAATAAGCGAGTGAGATGTTAAATACCATGTTGCCGAGTCCCAGAGGAATCATAACTTGCCAATAGGGATATCGCGAGAGACCCATGGAAATGACGATAAAATCATTGGAAAAGGGTGAAAGAGAACCATACAGGAAAAAGAATAAAGGTAATATTTTCGGATGCTTGAGGCCAAAGTTGCGGATCATCATCAGGATTTTCTGCAATGCCCCGGGAATGATGACACTCCCCTGATATCCGACATAATACGAGGTTGAATCTCCCAGCATGACGCCAGTGGCAGTTGAAAGCCCAAGGAGCAAAGGATTGAGGCCGCCGGTGGCCAGCGTGATCAGGACAAGATGATAAGGAATCCCGCTGAAAGTCGTCATCCCCCCTACAAATGCCAAAACAAAGATAAGCGCGTAAGCGTTTTTGACTCCAATGAAAGAAATCATTTCCTCTGGCGATGAATATGCGTAGAAATAAAAAGACATGCTGATGAAAAGAAAAATCAGTATGATCCTAGGGATATATTTCAATATTTTGTTCTTTTCCATGCTGAGTAAAATTTATTTTTGAATATCCTTGCGTTTTTTCGGAAGCGCGTCCGATTTCAGAAAGGAGGCTGGAAAAAATCTCGCGGATCCATCGGGTTTTCCGGGTCAAAAACGCGGATGAGCTGGGATTCAACCCGCCCGTTACTGTCCAAAGGGCCAAAGACGATTACTCTGTCACCGATTTGCAAAGCGTCTTTGATAGTTTCCGTTCCTTTTTTAATAACAGTTCGCTCGGTGATCAAAAACGTCAGGCTGTCATCGCCGCGTCCATGAATCACGAAGCTCCCGCCATTCATTTCAATAATTTCTCCGAAATATTGTCCGCTGGCCCAGCGATGGAGATAATTCGTTTTCATTCCGACAAAAAAGATGACGGCATTAAATGCCAGCACAACGGAGAGAAGGACAGCCAAAACGATAACAGTTCTTTTTAGAGAGCTCCGCTTGGTCTTTTTTTCTCCGCCATTCGACACTGAATCGGATTCTGATTTTTTTTGGTCTTTGTTGTTCTGTGACATATTATTTTTTGATTGATTGGTCGGCACATTGCCGATATCAAATATCATATTGTTTAGCTCGGACTATATATGATATGTAGCATATATTTCAAGAATATCAAAGCCCGAGATTATTTAGTGGCATAAAATGGATTACGCACTTGTAAAGAATCGCAAATGCGTCTGAACTAGCAAATTAATCGTATTATAAGCATGACCAAAAATATCTATAAATTATTCGAAAACCTCCAAAATATCGAACCTTCAACTGGTCTGAAAGGGAAAATTTTTCGTAAAATAGCGCTTGAAAAAAACTGGCAAACGAAGAAAAGACTGATTTTCGCCGATGCGCTGATGCTTGGATCGCTCGGAGCTTTTGTTTTCATGCTAATGAATTTTTGGAACGGAATTGCCAAGTCGGAATTTTGGAGTCTCTTGAGGCTGATATTCACTGATGCGGGAATCGTGACAAGTCATTGGATGGATTTCGCGTTCTCGCTTCTTGAAACTTTTCCGGCGATTCAAGCGGCTGTCATCCTCGCGCCGGTATTTTTACTCCTCATGTCCGCCAATCTATATTTCAAATCAGCGGGCAATAATCGCGCGAAAGCGTGTATATAATATTAATTTCTCTCTATGAAGATAAAAGTAGGTAAAATTTTCGTTTCAGTGCTTGTTTTAACCCTGGGATTATTTTCCGGGTCTCTGGTTTCGCGGGGAGCCAGTGCTCCGAAAGAGCCAACTGTTGATGATTGTGTCGAGCGGATGGGACTTTCTGAGGAGAAATGCACTGAGATGATCGAGAAATTCAAAAATATGACACCGGAAGAGCGCGCGAAAATGCGGCCGCAAGGTTCGCCGGAAGGCGGATCAGGGCGTCCTCCGGGTGTCAGCGGGGAAGGCGAGATCGGACGTCCGCCGATGAAAGAAGGCGCCGGATTGGGTGACACCTCCAACATTGACGCGCAGATCGAAAAAGCCAAAAACGCAAGAAGCGCAAGGGAAGAAAGATTTTCGCAAATGGAAGAAAAAATGGAAAAAATTGTAGAATATCTGAAATCCCATGATGTCGGTACTACGGAAGCGGAAAACAATATCAGTACATTTCGGGAAAAAGCGGCAGACGTGCTCGGCGCGTATGAAACATATATCGCGGCTCTTGAGGACAGCCGCGACGATAACAGCGGGAAAATTACGGATGCCGCGCGGGAAGCGCGCGAGAAAATCAGGGAACTGTCGGACGATTTGAAGGACTTTTTCCGCGATACGCTCCTCGCGAAACTAAGGGATCAAATTAATCAATTGGCCGAATAACAAAAAAATGAAAGCGAAAGATGTGATATATATCTCCCTCTCGGTTATTTTCCTCTCTTTGTCGGCGGTGGGAGTCGGCTGGCTGGTCAAACAGGAAATCGAGAAAGGCAAGCAGGAAAACCAAAAGCAGAGTTCATCAGCGCCTTCAAGCGGTACTGCCGAAAAAGAAAATTTCCAAAATAACGCGGCGGACGGTGAAATTGTTGTCAGGAGCAAAGATGAGGCGAAAAAAACGCTCAACGACATTGAAAACCTGATGGATTTGGTGGAAGAAAGTGATTTGGAGGAAAATCAAATTGACGCGCGATAATCATAATTTTTTTTAAAATCACCATGAAAAAAACAAAAATTCTCTTGGCTCTGGCAGGTGGTCTGCTTGTTTTCTCCCTTGCTCAATTAGCCGAAGCGAAAACGGTCAAAAACGCGGTCATAAAAGATATTGATTCCGGCGATAAGACGCTGGAGGTTGTGAAAGGCGGAAAAACCTATACCGTCAGCGCCGGGAGCGCGAAAATCGTGAGAGGGACAGGGGAAAAGAACATAAAATTTTCCAAATTGAAGGAAGGCGATGTGATAAAGATAGAGGGATCGTTCGACGGAGAAAGCGTGACCGCCACGAAAATACGAAACTATAGTTTCAACGACAAAAAATACGCCGTTTTTTATGGAAAAATCAGCTCTCTTGATGAGGGCGCCAACACTTTCAAGATAAACACGCTTGAACGGGGATCGCAAAATGTGACGGTTATCGGCACGACTGATATGGAAGACGAAGAAAACGATGACATCAATTTTTCTGATCTGAAGGCGGATGATAGAGTGCTGGTTCGGGGAAAATGGAGCGACAAGCACAACACAATCACAAAAACGGACTGGGTTGAGGTTTTGGATGACGACGATTATGACGATCTGGATGATTGACCGAAAGCGATCTCCGTATTCGATGTTTTATCGATTGATAATATTTAAGCGAAATATATGAACACGCACGAAGCAAAAAATTCTACTGCTGAAGAATCGAAAAGAACTCGCGCCATGGATTGTCAAAATAACTTCTGTTGCGGGGTGGGTTCAAAAAAAATAAAAATTGCAATCGTAGTTGTGGGATTCTTTCTCATCGTTTTTGTTAGTTTTGCCGGCGGGGTGGCGGTTGGCCTCAAAAAAGCCAGATTTTCCTATAAATTCGGAGAAAACTACGAGCGCAATTTTGTGGGAGGCCCTCCTCCGGGTCCGATGGGCATGATGGACGGCAGAGGCCCGATGGGCATGATGCGCGATTTTGAGGGACGCGGATTTCGCAATGCCCATGGAATTGCCGGAACGGTTATTTCTGTCGCGGACAATAAAATCGTTTTGAAAGACCGCGATGGTCAGGAAAACACAATTTCAGTTTCGGACAAAACTCTTATCAAGCGCGGTCAGGATACCATCGGCCCGAACGACCTCAAAAATGACGAGCAAATCGTCGTGATGGGGCGTCCGGGCGACAATGGGACAATCAACGCGGATCTCATCAGGGTTATGGATAATAATGGCAACAACTAATATGACGAGCTTTATGTCTGTCTTAAGGAATAAATATATTTGGATTGGTATCGTACTTTTAATAGCCGGGGGAAGCTATTGGTGGTACAGCAAATCTACATCGACAAGCAGCCAAGTCCAATACATCACCGCGACGACCGAGAAGGGGACGCTCACTTCCTCGATTTCGGCGAGCGGGAATGTGGTTGTCGACCAAAGTTCGAATATCGACCCGACGATCACGGGAACGGTTGCAAATCTCGCCGTCAATGTGGGGGACAAAGTCACGAAAGGGCAATTTCTTTTCAATATTGTTAACAATGATTTGTCAGTGAGTGCCGCAAAGTCGCAAACCTCCTATGAACAATCGCTAAGTTCACTCGAATCAGCCAAGGCGACAAAAAAACAGGCGAGGGTCGATCTCGATGCAGCAACTTCAAAAAACAAAGCGGCTCTCAAACAAAAATTTGAAGCAGCCGAAGCCTCTGTCGCGTCAGCCCAGCAAGCGATAGTTTCTGCTCAAGCCGATCTTGCCAATCAAAGATCAAACGCGGCCGAAAGGCGCGTGGTTTCTTCAATCGACGGAACGGTCAATGCGGTGAATGTCAAAAACGGAGATGACCTCAGCAAGCTTTCTTCAGGAACCACGAGGCAAGTTCCGATCATCATCGGTGATCTTTCGACGATCAAAGCGCAAGTTCAAGTGAATGAAGTGGATATTACCAAGGTCTCCATCGGTCAGAAAGTTGTGCTTGAGCTTGACGCACTTGAAGGAGTGGAAATGACGGGAAGAGTGGAAAAAGTGGATTCACTGGGAACCGAGGAACAGGGAGTTGTCACATATAATGTGACGATCGAATTTGATTCTCTCGACGAGCGCATCAAACCGGAGATGAGCGTTTCCGCTTCCATCATCACGGATGTGAAACAAAATGTTCTGCTGGTACCGGCCAGCGCGGTGAAAACCGAAAGCGGCGCAGGATATTTTGTCGAAGCGCTTGAGGACGGAGTTCCTGAGCAAAAAAAAGTGGAAATTGGAGTTTCGAATGACACCAGCACTGAAATCACCAGCGGTTTGAAAGAAGGTGATGCTGTCGTGACGCAGACAATCAGCTCTGCAGAGTCTTCGGGATCTTCTTCAAACGGTGGAAGCAACAGTATAAGGATCCCGGGTATAACCGGAGGCAGTGGCCCTCGGTAATCGGAATAATTCCCATGATTGAATGCAAAAATCTCAAAAAAATTTATAGAAACGGCGACATTGAAACAGCCGCTCTTGGCGGAGTCACATTCAAAATTGAAAAAGGCGAATTTGTCGCCATCGTTGGTCCTTCCGGGTCGGGAAAATCAACCCTTATGCATATTCTTGGCGCTCTCGATACGCCGACGAGCGGAGAATATCTTTTAGACTGCAAAAATGTTTCCCAAATGAGCGGTGACGAATTGTCGGATTTTCGAAAAGAAAGAATCGGATTTGTTTTTCAATCCTTCAATCTTTTGCCGAGAACGACCGTGCTGCGCAACGTGATGCTCCCGTTGCTTTTTTCCGGAATATCGCAAAAGGAAAGAGAGAAAAGAGCAAGAGAGTCTTTGAAATACGCCGGTCTGGAAGAAGAAAAATTGTACGGGAATTTTTCCAATCAGCTTTCAGGCGGGCAGATTCAGAGAGTGGCTATCGCTCGTGCGCTCATCAACGATCCGGCGATCATTCTGGCGGACGAGCCGACGGGAAATCTCGATACGAAAACGAGCCGCGTAGTGATGAAGGCCTTTCAGGAACTCAACCGCGATGGTCACACAATTATCATAATCACGCACGAAAAAGAAATCGCGGAGTACGCGGGGCGAGTTATATCAATTCGGGACGGCTTGATTGAAAATGATGAAATTAAAAAATAATTTCTTATGATTCGAGATTTACTCAAAGAAGTTCTCCAATCCATTTCCGCCAACAAGGTTCGTTCGGGCCTCACGATTCTTGGTATTGTGATTGGAATCGCTTCCGTGATCGCACTGGTGGGGATCGGACAGGGCGCGAAAAATTCCGTCGCGAAAAGCATCGAATCCATCGGCTCGAATCTGATCATCGTTATGCCCGGCGCGCAGCGCGTGGGCGGAATTAGCCAAGGGGCGGGAAGCTCCCAAACGCTATCAGAAGAAGACGCTGAAGCCATCAAAGCGCAGATATCAGGCGTTGCCGCGGTAACGCCAGCTGTGACAGGGCGCTATCAGCTTACGGCCAAAGGGAACAATGCAAACACGGAAGTTTCCGGCACCGTTCAAGACTATATAACCACCCGGAATATCAAAATGAACATTGGCTCATTTTTTTCGGATCAGCAGCAAAAAAGTTCGGCCAAGGTGGCGGTACTGGGTCCGGACACGAGAGACGAACTCTTCGGTGAAAACGTCAATCCGGTCGGACAAACCGTCCGCGTCAACAAAATTGATTTTCAAGTGATCGGCGTGACGGAGGCCAAGGGCGGCAGCGGATTTGGGAGTGAGGATGACATAGTGTATGTTCCGCTTGCCACCGCCCAGCACTTTTTGGCGGGGAACAATTATATAAGCAACATCAGCATCACGGCGGCGGACCAAAATTCCATGACATCGGTTCAGGAGCAGATTTCCAGCTTGCTTCTCGCGCGCCACAAAATATCCGATCCCGACCAAGCTGATTTTCGGATCATGAACCAAAACGACATCATTTCCACCGCCACGAGCGTCACCGGCACTTTCACGATGCTTCTTTCCGCCATTGCCGGAATTTCTCTTGTCGTGGGCGGAATCGGCATCATGAATATGATGCTCACGACCGTCACGGAACGGACGAAAGAAATCGGTCTTCGAAAAGCGGTGGGCATCCGCAAAATATATATCAATCTGCAATTTTTGGCGGAAGCGACCGCGCTGACATTTTTCGGCGGCTTCATCGGAATTCTTCTGGGCTGGATATCATCGCTCGTGCTGTCGAGTTTTTTGAGTATCACGCCGGAGATTTCGGTTTCGTCAATTTTCCTCGCCTTCAGCGTATCGACGGGCATTGGAATCGTTTTCGGATTCTATCCCGCGCGCAAGGCCGCAGCAATGAATCCGATCGAGGCTTTACGATATGAATAAGAAAGAAAAAAATACGGTGAGTGTAATACTTTGTGCTATAATGCATCTATAATTTTTAAATTCAAACATATGCAAGGCTACGTGGGAAATATTGAAAAAGAAACCGAAGAAAACGAGAACTTCAGAAAAGTTCTCTATACGGCCAAGTTCAGCCAGTTGGTGGTGATGGCGCTCAAGCCGTTGGAAGAGATCGGCGAGGAAACGCATACGCTCGACCAGTTCATCCGGATCGAGAAGGGGACAGGCAAGGCAATCCTCGACGATGCTTCGCACGAGATCGCGGACGGATCAGCAGTTGTCGTTCCGGCCGGAACGAAGCACAATTTCATCAACACTTCGGAAACGGAGCCGATGAAGCTTTATACCATCTACTCTCCTCCCGAACACCGCGACGGTACGGTGCATGCGACCAAAGCCGATGCGCAGGCTGACACAACGGACGAATTTGAGGGAAAAACAACGGAATAAGGCCAAAAAGCATAGAATAATATACTTAGAAAAATCCTCCCGAAAAGGGGGGATTTTTGATGCTTATATAAAGCAAAATATACCAAATGTTTCACGAATGCAAGTTCAAGGATTTAGAGCCCCTTTTTAAGAATTGAGAGCGAAAACTTCATTTGGAGTTAAATATTTATTGGATTTTCTTGGTCTACTGTTCAGCTTTTCTTGTATTTTCAAAATATCATCATCGGTCATTTTTGCAAAGTCGCATCTTTTGGGGAGATATTGGCGGATCAGTTTGTTGAGATTTTCAATGCCGCCTTTTTGCCAGGAAGAATATGGATCGCAAAAGTAGGTCGGGATATTGAAATCAAGGAGGGTTTTCTCGTGTTCGGCGTTTTCTTTTCCATTGTCCCGCGTCACGCTCCGAAACCAGTCATACGGAAATGATTCGATTGTTTCCGCAATACTGTCTTCATTTCCTCTTGCGTGCCTGCTCTCCAGCTTGTGCAGCCGGCACAGCATGGATTTGCGTTCATACTTCACCGACAGCACCGCTTTTTGTCTCCGGCCGAATTCTACTAGATCATTTTTCCAGTGCCCGAAGCTCTTTTTCTTCGAAATTTCAGCTGGTCTTACATGGATGGAAACCCTGTTTTTAATGGTAATTCCGCGCTTTTTGCGACTGAATTTCCTTCGCCTCTTCTTCCTGCCTGTTCGCAAATGCTCGTAGAGATGAAAATGTTTTTCCGAATGATTGTAGATGTAGCCGTAGATGCTCTCATGGCTCACGGTTTCTGAAACACCCGCCGGAAGTTTTTCTTTGAGCGCTCCCGCGATCTGCTCCGGCGACCAGTCCTCTTCAATTTTTTCAATCACGAATTTCTTGAGTTTCAGGTTTTCCGGCTTTTCCAGTTTTCTGACATTCGTTTTGCGAGTTCTCCTCTCGGCAACAGCTTGGGCGACCGATGCCATGTACAGATTGTACTTTCCTGAATTTCTTTTAATCTCTCTTTTGATGACTGAATAGTCCCTGCCTAAATTTTCCGCCATCCATGATTTTTTCTTTCCCATCCTGATCCAAGTTGCTATTTTCTCCCTCTCGTAGAGAGTTAGGGGTCTCCCTTTTGGCATATTCATGCGTTAATTAGAAGTTAACGCTTTAGTCTAGCAAAAAAGGGGCTTTCGTGTTTGAATCTAGTGAAACATTCCGACCATTGACAGGCCGGTTTTTGTGTGATACAATAACACGTTGTTCTTTGAAACAGTCCATTTCTCGACCCCGCGGCAATTCCAGTAATCAGATCTGATAAAGTAATGAATAATCGCAGAAAAATTGCCGGAATTGCCGTGGTGGTGGAGAAAATTACAGAAAAAAGGAGAAAGATATGGCAGTGAAGAATACAACCCCTGAACAGCGTGAGAAGCTGGCTGTGGCTGGTTTTGTGAGGGTTGATGGCCTGAAAACGGATCACGCGTACGGAGGAACGGGTGAAGGCCAAATCATCAAGCCGGAAGTTGAGGCTCTCGGCCGTCATGACTCCAATAACGGAATGGTGGTTGTTGTGACTGAAGGCGGAGAAGTGTGGCTCTCGGTGGGCAACTCAGCGACGCTAGCTGTCTGGGAACGGCACGGAGCAAGTGCTCGCGCTGAACTTTATCGTGAACTTTGTCCTCGCGGCGCCGGTACTTTTGTACCCTGTTCCAATGGGGAAGGCCTGAACTGGCGGGAGATCATTTACCGCTTGACCAACCCCGACTGGATGCCGGGGAGCTAATTCCAGAAACGCTAGCCCCCACAAAACAGTCAGGGTGGAAAGGAGGGAATTTATGATACTTACAAAACGTTGAATGCGCTAAAGCGCTACCCGTAAGGGTTGCGGTAAAGTCCGAATAGCTGTCTGGGCAACAGCGAAACGGACATGCCATCCGCGTAAAAGCATGGGCAATGGGGGATCGTGAGTCAACAAGCTTGTGATCCCTCCTCATCCGAGTTCGCCAGCGCGTATATCGCTGTCTGGCGAATTCAGATGAGGGGTTAAATTTGTACACGAAAAATTGAATATAAGGAGCAGGACAATGGAAGATGTGAAAAAAAATGAGTCCCTGGATAAGGCTATCAATAGGATTTTTCGGTTACTATGGATTTTGGTAATGACAGTTGGTGTGGCCTTTTTCTCTTGGCGCGCTTACTCGGCCGCCATGGAAACCTGGGATTATTTTATCCATCTCCATCCGGGGATATTTTGGGATTTCATCTATTGGGCCGGCTGGGTCATTGGGATACTCCTATGCTGTGCCTTATGTCTGGATTCAGCTATCCGTAATGCGATGAAATATGTCGCAGATACCAAGGCTGATTTTCAGGCCGGAATTCCGGAATCGGAAGAAGCCTTCGCCGAAGAGAGGGCGATAGAGGGGGCGAAATGAAGAAGCTGATGACTGCATTTGTGGCAATGGTGTTCGCGGTTTCATTTGTGACCGTGGCGTTGGCGGGACGTTCCGATCTGCTTTCGGAGTCAGAGCTGAACGAGATTGAATTGGTTGCTCAAGCGGCTTATCCGCGGGGCACTCAATTCGACATGGTCGTGGGCGACGATATTCTTGGTCGCTATGCGCTCATAGAATTTATCACCAAGGCCAAGACAAAGCGGCAGAGCCTGGAGATCATGGTATATCCGCTCACCGCTTATGCAGAAATGAGTAGCGCGGAAAGCGATGAGGTTGGCGAAAGGGTTGGAGTCAAGATTATCGAGGGCATTGAAAAAATCATCAACAAATCGCCCCGCCAATCATTTAGGAATATTTTGAAATAAGCAAAAGGAGAAAAGGGGGAGTACTCGCCTACGCTAAAGCTTTGGCGGGTAAAAAGGGGAAAGTGGGGTTAGGCCTTGGCCTAACCCTTTTTTATTGCAAAGTTTTTATTCCAAATGGATTTCTTGGTTCATTTTTTCCAAAGTTTCCCTAAGAATCGGGAATTGTTTTAATTTTGAATCAAACTCATATAAACTCTGCGCCTCTATTCTTGCTTGTTGAATTAGTTTAATATCTCCCAAATA
>JBAZUC010000002.1:0-6047 GCA_041661585.1 Parcubacteria group bacterium | reverse complement strand
CGCTGTCGGCGACGCCGGATTGACGCGTTCCCAAAAATTGTCCGGGACCGCGGATCTCGAGATCCTTTTTAGCGAGTTTGAAACCGTCTTCCGATTCGATCAGCGCTTTGAGCCTTTGGGAAGTATTTTCAGAGTTTGAATCAGTGAAAAGAAAACAATATGACTGATGATCGCTGCGTCCTACGCGTCCGCGGAATTGGTGGAGTTGAGCGAGGCCGAAACGTTGCGAGCCTTCAATGACCATGATTGTCGCGTTCGGGACGTCCACTCCGACTTCAATGACGGATGTCGAAACGAGAATATTTAGTTTTTTATTCTCGAATTCATTCATCACTCTTTCTTTTTCTTTCGGCTTCATCCGGCCGTGCAGAAGGCCGATCTTGAGATCGGGAAAAATTTCACTGGATAATCTCTTGTGTTCTTCCGTCGCGGCACGGCCTGCAATCTTTTCCGACTCTTCGATGAGCGGGAAAATGAAAAACGCTTGCCGTCCCGATTTGATTTCGTTTCGGATAAAACTATATATTTCTTCCCGCTTGGACGGAGTGATAATTTTCGTGATGATTTTTTTTCTTCCCTTGGGCATTTCGTCCAGAAGTGAAATATCGAGATTGCCGAAAAAAGCGAGCGCCAATGTCCGGGGAATAGGCGTGGCGGTCATTGAGAGAAGATGAGGGATGGTATTCTTGAGCCCGTCCTTGATGCTTCCAGCCTGTTTTTGCAAATAGGCTCGTTGATTCACGCCAAAACGATGCTGTTCGTCGATGATCACGAGAGCGAGGTTTTCAAACTCCACACTTTTTTGGATCAAGGCGTGCGTACCGATCAGGATCTTTATGTCTCCGCGCTTTATTTTTCCCAAGAAATTTTTCTTGGTATTTTTTTTCCAAAAAGTTCGGGACTCGCTATTGGTCAGCAATCCAATTTTCTGCGAAAAATCTTTCAAGACTTTTCCGAAAGTTCCGAAGTGCTGGCGGGCGAGGACTTCAGTGGGAGCCAGAATTGCTGTTTGATATCCGGCCATCATTGTCTCGAGCGCGGCAACGGCGGCGACTACCGTCTTTCCAGAGCCGACATCTCCTTCGAGAAGACGGTTCATCGGATATTTTTTTTCGAGGTCTTTGATAATTTGAAAAGAAGATTTTTTTTGCGCATTTGTCAGCTCAAATGGCAATGAGGCAACGAATTTTTTGATCAATTTTTCATCGAAACTGACTTGGATTGATTTTGACTCCTCCCAATCACACCGGGCCCGAATAGCATTGAGCTGGATCAAAAACATTTCTTCGAAAGCGATTTTTTTTTGCGCCAGCTTGATATTTTCAAGATTGCTCGGAAAGTGCAATTCTTTTATCGCCTCTTGCGCGTCCATCAGTCTCTGCCTTTTGAGGATGGCAGTGGGAACAATTTCCGGAATCGCGCTTGAATAATTCTTGAGGAGTTGGCTCATTTTCCAACGCAGCCATTTGGAGGTGACTCCATATGTTTCGGGATAGACGGGAACAAGCCGGCCGGTGTTGGTCGGGGTACGAGTAGCGTTTTCATAAGCGGGATTCGAAAGATGCAACCCCTTGGCGTCCGAGACCAATTTTCCGCTGAAACGATATATTCCGTCTTCCTTCAAGTTGCTCAAGATAAATGATTGATTGAACCAGATGATGCGTATCGACCCGCTGGCATCTTCTACGAGCGCTTCGGTGATCGTCATTCTTTTTTTCCAGGTGCGGATATTCTTGATTGACTTTATTTTCCCTTCGATCGTTGCCGTTTCATTCACTTTGAGATCGCTAATTTTCAATGCTCGAGAAAAATCGTCGTATCTGTTCGGAAAAAAATACAAAAAATCCCGCACGGTTTCGAGTCCGAGCTTTTCCAATTTTTTCAAGTATTTTTTTTCGATAAAAGAGATTTGGGAGAGAGGAGTTTGAAGGTTGCTCATAGTGTCCCCAAAAGGAGTCGAACCTTTATTTTCCCGCCGAGGCGGGACGCTCTGCCTAGTTGAGCTATGGAGGCAAACTTGTGCGCTTGGCAGGACTTGAACCTGCGGTCTCTGGTTCCGGAAACCAACGCTCTATCCAACTGAGCTACAAGCGCAAAATATATTAAGTAAGATATTTGTGTCCCCGCGAGGAATCGAACCTCGATTTTAGGCTCCGCAAGCCTATGTTCTATCCGTTGAACTACGGAGACAGATATAAATTGAAATTACAGTCCGATCATGAGAGAAAACCGGTCGACGATGGTCATTTCCTGGCGGAGTTCGGGCAGATAGCTGAGTAGTACTTCGCGAATGAGAATCGGGTTGGCGTCGCCGACGGGAATATGAATGTGAGGCAGAAAAGTTTTTTTGCTGTGGAGGCTCAAAACTTTGAAGCCGGATTCCACCTCATAAAATATCCAGAAACTCTTGAGATCATCGTACTCATACATGATTTTGTCTGCAATCACTCCATCCGGATTGATTTCCATCTGGATGAGGCGTGGCTCGCGCTCTGCATAAACATATCCGAGCATCCCAATCATGATGAAAGTGATGGCCATCAGGATGGAATTGGTGACGATAGCGTAGATTATGATAGCGAGCAAGGCGATTCCCATTATCCAATACCATTTCGGGTGCTTTTCAGTATATTCATATTCATGCGCTTCCCATTGAAAAACCGGTTCGTCGGATTGTGAAAAATTCTCCGGAACATTATGTTTGGCGCGTTTTGTCATTTCGTGTTTTGGTTTCATCCGATCCATAAAATTGTAAATTTAATCTTTGGCGGAGAGGGAGGGATTTGAACCCCCGGTACCGTTTCCGGTACTCCAGTTTTCAAGACTGGTCCGTTCAGCCGCTCCGGCACCTCTCCATGTTATTCGACGCTAAAATATTAAAAAACTGCGGAGAGGCAGGGATTCGAACCCTGGATGCGGTTTAACCCGCATAACAGATTAGCAATCTGCCGCTTTCGGCCACTCAGCCACCTCTCCCCGGATATTCATTTTTCGATCTTTTTTAAGTGTTTTTTGTTGTTTGACCCTATAATTTCGAAATACCTCCGAACATTTTGCGTGTTTTCGATCTTAATTTCCTTATCTTTACATATTCTAGGCTTTAATCCAATATTTTTCAAGGTTTCAAAAACGGATAGAAGGAGGGGCGGAGAAAGGCTGCAAAAAGAAAGTTTTTGATAAGAGTAAGTTTTATTTTTGACCGTGTATCTGTGCTTGTAAACAGATCCATCCGTATCGACAAGACCTCGCACACAAGCGATTTTGTATTCACTATTTTTCTTTATCCATGTTGGAATATCAATTTGCTGTTTGATTTTGTTTCCGATTTTCAATCCAAGCTTTTGTGTTAGATATTCTACCAGTTCGGTTCGAGAAATAACAATGGTGTCTGCTTTGCTTTTCGGATCCGGATACAAGCTGGGGGAAACGCCGAACAGAGTTATGATTATTTTTTTCACAAACTCAATATATTCTCTATCTGATTCGCGGTTTAATGAAATAGACACTTGCCTTTGGCTTATTCCACCATCACCTAGCATTATTCCAATAAATTCTGCAAGTTTAACGGATGGACGTGGTTTTTTGGTGGAGAGTCGCTTACCAAGAATTGGATGTTTCTGGAATCTTCCTTTTTCTCCCCACCACTCGTGCCATTTTTGCAGTCTTTTTTTTGGATCGCCTCCAACAGAGCCATATTTTTTGACAATAGCTAAACCGCCTTTTCGGGCGCCTTTCTTTGTGTACCAATAGGGTGAAAGAAATTTAATATTTCGGGGAAGATGCAAGTCCGCTTTTTTGCAAATAGTTTTGACAGTACTCAAGGGGAGAGTAAGCTTTTCCTGTTTCCAGTCCGAAAGATTTCTAGTGCTTATTTTCAAAATCTTGGCAAATTCACTCCAATTTATGCCAAGTTTATTTTTTGCGGAAAAGAGAAAATCCCTTTGCTTGTTTTTTGGGAATTTTACTCTTTTAGATTTATGCCTTTCAGCCATACTTCCATAGTAGCTTATTTTATATGGCCAGTCAAGCTATATTTTCACGCTTTGCCTGGCTACGACCGCTGTGAAGACTTTTTTTGCCCCGGCTGATTTCAGAACTTTGGCGCATTCTTCGAGCGTGGCGCCGGTGGTTGCTATATCGTCGATGAGCAGTATTTTTTTGTTTTTTATCAGGTCGGGGCTCGTGTCAGGCAGCAAGGCGAAAATATTTTGCATATTTTGCAATCGCTCTTGATAATTCTTGATCTGCATCTGCGGGCGGTTGAACTTTTTCCGCTGCAAAATATCCAAAATATCCACTCCTGTCAGTGGCGCGAGTTCCTCGGAAATGTGCGAAGCCAGCAAAAAACTCTGATTGAAGCCTCTCCAGCGCAGCCTTTTTGGATGAAGTGGGACGGGGACAAGGAAGTCGGGGAGTGCGATATCATTTCGGACGAGCGCTCTCGAGATCAATTTGGCGAGGGGTTCCGATATGTCCCTAGCGAAGCGGTATTTGAAATTGTAAACAAGATGTTTCACGGCCGGATCCTCATAGGAAACCGCGGAAACAAGCGAATCAAGGCTTGATCTTTGAGAATTTCGGCAGGCGCGGCACAGACATCCCTTTTCGGTTATCATCTCTTCGCAGGCCGGACACACTTGAAAATCCAGCAGTTTTGTCCGGCTCAAACATTCTTCGCAAAGCCAAAAACCTTCTTTTCTGCAAGACAGGCAAAGAATGGGAAATAGCGCGTCAAGAATGATATTTTTCAGTTTGCGATAGGAGAAAATGGCTGATTGTGGATAAGATGTTTCAAGGAATATAATTCTGTGGTATAATTATTCTATCCCAAGGAAGCGTTTTTCGGCAAATTGCGAGAAACGGTGGTTTGCTTTCGGGCGAAAAATATGTTAGAATCAGTGCAGAAGAGAAAAATTTTTTGGTGCAAAAACAAAAACAACTCTATGTGGCAAAAATACGGGAAAAGCAAAATGACAACAGTGAGAAGAGATCGGTCCGGCGGACAATATTTTTTGGCCGGATTTTTTTAATGTCGATTTAAATGTTTGGAATATTTTCGAAAAAAAACAGATGCCTGGGCGTGGATCTTGGAACGACGGGCATAAAAATAGTCGAATTGAAAAAAGAGAACAATTTGCCTGTTTTTGTGAACTATGCCATTTCCTATGACTCTGGGTCGCTTCTTCAATCCAGTGGTCTTGAGCTTTTGGATGTTCAAGCAAAGAGCGTGCTGGAGGCCGTCCTGAAACAGGGAGGATTTGACACTAAATGTGCCGTTATGGGAATACCCGGCTTCCTCTCCCTTATATTTTTTGTTGAGCTTCCGGAAATGCCCGAGGCTGAAATCGAGCAGGCAATCAGATTTGAGGCGACAAAATTCATTCCTACTCATCTTGACGAAGTGAGTCTGGGATGGGAGATAGTCGGCAGTTTTCAGGAAAAATCTTTTGAAGGAGGGCAAATTCCCAATCAAAACCGAAAAAATCAAATTATGATTGTATCGGTCCCCAAAAGCACGACGGACAAATATGGATCAATCGCCAAATCCGTCAAATTGAAGGTGAAGGCAATGGAAGTGGAAAACTTCGCTGCTGTCCGGACGCTTGTTGGCAATGACAAGGGAACTTTTATGATTGCGAATTTGGGGGCAAAGGCGACTGATTTCACGATAGTCAGCGACGGAGTGGTCAGGGTCACCAGAAATATTGATGTTGGCGGAGTGGAAATTTCGAGATCTCTTGCCAGCGGACTCGGAATCGACCTTGAACGGGCGGATAAGCTGAAAAAATCAGACCGTGTCAATCTTCTTGACCCGCGGGGAGAAACGAGCCGTCTTATTGCGCCTGCGATCGGCATGATCACTGATGAAATGAAACGGCTTCGGGAAATTTATCACAAAAAAAGTCCGCTCAAGAAAATAGAAAAAGTTATTTTCACCGGCGGAACCGCAAAAATGAGCACATTGATCGAATTTTTTCCGAAAGAGATCGGGCTGGAGTGTCAGAGGGGGAATTCTTTGGCGCGAATCGGAGTATCCAAAAAACATT
>JBAZUC010000001.1:0-38128 GCA_041661585.1 Parcubacteria group bacterium | reverse complement strand
CAATTTATTCCATATCTGCAAAGCATCATCAATTTCGGTTTCGCCATCATTGGAATTTTGGCTCTCTTTATGCTCATCATCGGTGCTTATCAATATCTGATGGCGGCCGGGTCCGGAAAAGCTGAAGATGCGAAAGATACAATCACCTCGGCGCTCCTCGGGCTCGCCCTCGGCCTCACCGCTTGGATCATTCTCAATAAGATCAACCCTGATTTGGTGAATATGCGGGGGATTACGCAGATAACTGGCGGAGGACAAACAGCCCAAACAGGAAATCCACAGAATAACAACGGTCAGTCATACGCAGGCTCAACAGGGAACGGGTCATGCGATCCCAACCAAGGCGCCTGTCAAACATCCAACCTTGCCTGTTTTGGATCTGGAGCCAATGCTGCTTCGCAAATATGCGGCTATGAAAGTGCCGGAGGAAACCCTCTGCGTTTAAGCGGAACAGACAAAACTAGGGACGGCAAATCTTTTTCGGTCGGACTGTTCCAGATCAACCTAACCGTGCATGACTTGGGAATGGGATGCACTTCTGCTTTTTCAGGAAAAAATTATAGTGCTACTATTGTGAACCAGAGCTTGTATGATCAATGTGTGGCAAAGGCTCAGGATCCCAGCTTCAACACCAGCTATGCCTGCAAGCTTTATGCAAGCAGAGGAAATTTCGGCGACTGGAAGAATACCGTGGCAAACTGCGGTTTATAACAATTTATTTTTATAAAAATGAAAAAAATACTTTACATAATCGCCGGAGTGCTCATTGTAATCAGTATTATTTTGATAATATTTTACAAAAATAAGACAGCAGCACCACAAGTTTCCCAACCAGCAACAACCGCGATCCAGATTCCAAACTTGCCTTCAGAATCCGAATTGGCAAAACAAGGCAAAACAAGCATCGCCGTTAAAGATGGGGGGGTTGTTATAAACAATCCATACAAAAATGCCACGACCGTAGTAAGCGGAAATGCCGACGTACAAAAAACCCCCAACTATGAGATCGTGTATCTAGCAACCTCAAAAAGCTTTGTTATTTCGCTTTCCGGCAGCAACTTGGCAGACTCACGAAGTCAAGCCGAGCAGGCTTTTTTGGATTCACTCGGCGTGAGCAAGACGGATGCATGCAAACTCACAGTTTCGCTTGGAGTAGCTCCTGAAGTGAATAAAGCTGCCGCCGGAAAAAATTATGGATTGAGTTTTTGCCCAAACGGAAAACCCCTGCCGACAAATTAATACCTGGACTTTATACAAGATGAACAAAAAAATCTTTGCAATCTCAACGCTTGTTCTCGTTCTCCTCATCGGAGCTATTTTTGTGTACAACTTCGCGTTCAAAAAGCCCTCAACACCAACCATCGCACCGAAAACAACCGACGAGGGAAAGACAAGCGCTACTCCCGCGAAAACTCAAAGCACAGCGGCGCAAACGAGCGGAGCGATAACCGCTATTTCCAACGGCAGCGTTTTTGGCGCTGTTCTGGCACCTGACACGAATTTTATCTATTATTTCGCGGGCGAAAATGGGCAGCTGAACCAAGTGAATCTTGACGGCAAACTGGAAAAAGTCGTTTCCACGGAAGAATTTCAGAGCATTGAACGGGTTACTTGGAACAAGCTGAAAAACCGGGCGATTATCAAACGAGAAAACGGTCCGGGAAAATCGAAATTTCTCCTTCTCGATCTCATGCAAAAAACCGTCACCCCGCTCAAAAACAATGTTGACTCTGCCGCTTGGTCGGGCCTGGGCGACAAGATAATCTACAAATATTATGACTCGAAAACCAACAAACGCTCAATTGAAGCTTCAGATCCAAGCGGAAGCAATTGGCACAAACTCGCGGACATAAGCTATTTCAGTGCTGAAATAAGTCCCGTCCCCGGCAATTCCGACATTTCTTTTTGGCCATCTCCCGACGCGTTTGTTTCTTCTTCGGCCAATTTGATCGGCTTTGGCGGAGAAAACAAAAAAGAAATCCTGAAAGATCGCTTTGGCGCCGATTTCCTTTGGTCTCCGGACGGAAAATATGCCGCCATGAGTTACACCGACCAAAGAGGGGGCAAAAAAACGGATATTGCTGTCATGAACTCCGATGGCGGGCAGTTTCGCTCTCTCAATTTTCCAACTTTCGCAAAAAAATGCACTTGGTCAGCTGATTCAAAATTTCTTTTCTGCGCGATGCCGGGGAATATTCCCGAATCAGCGATTCTCCCCAATGACTGGCAAACAGGGCATATCAAAACCGCCGACACTTTTTGGAAATTGGAAATCGCCACCGGGAAAAAAGACCGCCTCATTGAAACCGACAAGATAAATGGATCTTTCGATGCGCTCAATCCCTTCCTTTCCCAGGATGAAAAAACCCTATTCTTCGTGAACAAGGCGGACGACAAATTGTATAAGCTAGAAATCTAGCCTCGTTTTTCTTCTAAATATATACTCGCCGCAATCACTACCCAAAACACAACCGCGAGATCATTTCTCCAGTAAGTCGTGTCGACCAGTCCGTGAACGAGTATATAGATCATTATTGCTAAAAGCAACATTCCAAATTCGCGATTCAACTGAAACGCTTTTTTATTGTCGCGAAAAAAACAAAAGATCAGAATAATAAATCCCGCAAGGCCGACCAGTCCCGACTCAAGCCAAAAGGCGAGAAAAATATTGTGCGGTTGAGGAACCGACCATTCGAGGTACGGCGGAAAATATTTTTGATATTCCAGATACTTCTCCTGAAAATTTCCCGGGCCAATCCCAAAAAGGGGATTGTTTTCAACCATAAGTCCAGCTGATTTCAAGATCGTGAAGCGCGATGCAAGAGATGAGCGCTCGCCCATATTTGCCATGCTTTTATATTTATAAACACTAGCCAAACTGATAAGAATTGCGAAAATTAAGATTAAAATTGTCAGATATTTTTTTTGCTCTTTTTTGCCATATTTAAGCCAAAATATAATAGTAGTCGCGATTGTCAGAGCCAGCCAAGCGCCGTATGAAAATGTGAAAAATAAATTAAGGCCAACTAAAATTAAGGCCAGTGTGTATAGTCTTATTTTATCTCTATCTTGGAAAATAAAATGTACTCCTATCAAAAACGGAATCGCCAAAAACATTGCCAGCTGGTTCGGTGAATCCCAGAAAGCCTTGAGACGGCCGTCGAAAGTTACGACGTCAAAAAATTTATAAACTACGCCGACGATCGAAATCGCCACTCCGGAAAAAAACAAAGCGAGCAAAGATTTTTTCAAAAGGCTTTCGTCATATTTGAGCACGTCAAAAAAAATAATTGCAAAAATGATCGGAAAAACAAACCAGCCCTTGATCGCGCCTAAGCCAGCATAATAGTTACCATTAGCGATGACAGATAGCATGAGTCCGATAAAAATGAGCAGGGCAGGCAGAAAGTATTTAATATTTAGTATCTGGCCACCCTGTGGATGATCCCCCGTAGGGGGATATTTTGTATTTTTATTAAATATCCAGAGAATAAATAAAATTGCAATTAATATTTCAAGCGCATTAAAAGCCAGCCAGCCGAATTTTATTTTTATCAAATAAATCGGAAGCAGGAACAATATCGCTAAAATCAAAAAGTTTTGAGTTTTAAGTTGTAGTTTTGACATCTGAGTTTTGCTTGCCCGCCGAAGCCTTGTTGAAGGCGGGAATTTTATCATCATACAGCCCCACTGCAACAATTATCAAAAAAATGATCAGCACCTGCGGGGAGTAGAGCGCTGTGTCAAAAATTGAGTGGACCAAAAACGCGACAAGTCCGGCCGCCAAACCAAGATTGGACATACTGCTATTCCTGATGTTTCGCCAAACTAAAAATAAAATTAAACACAAGAATATGATTGCATTCAATATTCCGGTCTCGGCCGCAATGTCGAGAAAGAGATTGTGAGCATAGATCGATGATCGATTTTCCCCGCCCAGGCGTGGCTCAACTGTGCGAGCATAGTTTCCAAGCCCTACGCCCCCCAGCGGATAATCTCGGATCATATCCTCCGCCTGAACCCAGTTTTTGTACCGCTCGGCATTCGAGCCCTCTTTCAAATTGAAAGAAGAGACGAGTCTTTGCGAGATAATATTCGAATTGAAGATGAATATCAAAACAAAAATCGCCACAGCCGCAACAATTGCTTTGCCAAGCGCACCCGATCTCTTGAGAAATATCACCGCGAAAAAAAGACCTCCCGCAAACAATCCGAGATAGGCGCCTCTTGAGAAAGAAAGTCCAATCGCCGAAATCATCAGCGTCACAGCAGCGCCAATCCATATTTTAGACGTGCTTTTCTCTCGGGAAAAAAGATATCCCAGTCCCGCAAAAAGGCATAAATTCACAAAAAAAGCGAAATTGTGCGGATCAGGGAAAAAACCAAATGCGCGAAGGCGCGTCTCTCCGCCAATATTTACGAGCCAGCTCGAATTGACTGCAACGATCTTTCCAAATGAATTTCCCAAAAAATAGGGTGCCAAACTTTCCCAAATTTTTACCGATTTATCGAGCCCAATGAAAAATGAGAAAAGAAATTGGAAAAGACCAACTGACGCCGCAATAGCACCACTGAAAATGATTGCCACAATTGCACTCCTGCGCCATATTTCCTCACGGAATATATCCGCCGCTACAAAAAAAACGGGGATGATTGTGAAAAAATATAAGAGCTTGCGAAAACCGGCGCTAGCGTCGCGACCGAGATACAGCGAGAGGGAAGCTAAAAAAAGAAAGCTGGCGATCAGCCACATTTCCGCCTTGTTTGGAATCCACAATTTTTTTCGCGCCAAACTTCGCGCGAGCCACAGCAAAAAAAGAGCCGGCACCAGAATCCGCGTCGTCACCAAATCAATATTCTCGCCGACGTTGAGCGCAAATTGAAGAGGGAGGAGAAAAATTATAATTATAAGAAAATATTTTAGCATTTGATGAATAGCTAACTAAGTTTTTTAGTGATTTAAATAAACATTTTTCACATAATACGGAAGCCGTAAAATCTTTACCACACCGGCACCCACTAAACCAAAATGTTTTCGGAAATAATAATCTTGTGAAGCATAGTAGTGTTTTTTCTTTTCTCTCTCATTTACAAAGCTTTTCCCGGACTCATGAAAAACAAGGGCGCCTGGAGCAACTACGATTTTCGCGCCTTGCTTTTTCGCTCGCAGACATAGGTCCACATCTTCAAAATACATAAAATAGTTTTCGTCGAACCTGCCCGTCTTTTCAAAGACGTCCCTTCGCACCAGCATTGCCCCGCCACTTATCCAATCCGTTTCAAAAATTTCTTCGCCGGCACGGGCTTGTTGACTGCTTCGCTTGAACATTTTTCTCTTGATCGTCGAAAAGGGCGTGTGACGCGCTCCAAAGCAATCCGGCTGAACCTTGCCCGCCGAATCAACAAGGAGCGGCCCGGCAATACCAATTTTTTCATCTTTTGCAAAAACATCCAGGAGCGCCTGCAGTGCTCCGGGAAGGATCTTTGTATCCGGATTAAGAAAAAGAATATACTCGCTATGCGATTGTTCAAAACCGGCATTATGCGCTCCTCCAAAGCCAATATTTTCCCGGAGATCAAGAACTTGAAAATTGATTTTATTTACCAGTTCACGCCCAATTTTATCCAGCGCATCTTCGTCATTATTTATAATCAAAACCTCCGCCTCAATTTTGGGTGACAGGTTTTCACATATCGAAAAAAGGCACCTCTCAAGATAGTGCCGGCTTCTGAAATTCACAATTTGAATTGAAAGTTTCATAAATTTTACGCAATAGGCTCAAATTCCACCGGTTCGCCGCTCTTTTTGCTGATGAGGCTTTTCACTTCCTCAAAACTCACCGCCCTAAAAAGCCACAAAAGCAGCGCGTAGGTGAAAACACCGGCCGCGGCGAGCAAAAGAAAGTTCAGGGATTGAAAAAAGAAAAAAACCAGAGCCATTCCGGCGCCGGAGACAAGAATTGGAAATATTTTTGCGAAGGATGGAAAATATTTGAGATTTTTCCAAGCGACATAACAAGAAAGCAGCACCACGATTCCCTCCGTGAGGCTCGACGTGACCGCCGCGCCGATGTACGAAAAACGGGGGATCAAAACGAGGTTCAGTGACACGTTGAAAATCGCGCAAAAAAGCAATATGCCCATCAATTTTTTTTGAAGATTTCCGGCAATGATCACATTTGTGAAAAAATTTCCAAAGAATATAAAAACCATTGCCGCCGCAAGAAGTCGAAGCACTGGAACTGAATCGGCAAATCCTGCTCCGCCGATAAGCCGGATCACTCCGTCCGCCAAAAAAACCGTCCCAATGAAAAGGGGAACGGTGAGCACAAGAAAAACCTTGAATGTTTTATCGGCGACCAGCTCAAATTTTTCCCGTTCATGGAAAATATACCGCGACATGATGGGCATCACAAGGCCCAAAAACATCGCCGGGAAAAAGGAAATATTTTCGAGAACCTTATACGCTGCGTTGTATGTCCCTACGTCGGCGCTCGTCTTTAGCATCGAAAGGAGTATTGTATCGAGTTTGAAGTAGGCAAACACAATGATTGCCGAAATGCCAAGAGGATACGACTCTTTGAGAAATTTTTTCCAGACCGAAAAATCAGATGATGGCCGGAACTTGATATATCGGCGCGACCAGAGAACGACGATCAAAAAACTCACAACCATATTAAGAAGAAGTGTCCAAATTATTGCCAAAAAGCCCAACTCAAGCTTCACCGCCAAAATGATGATTGCAACCTGAAAAATTTTTCCCACAAGCTCTCCGATAGCCACCTTGTCCATCGCGAGTCTTTTTTGAAAAAGACCGATAAGGACTGAGTATCCAGAAGAAAAAACATAAGCAAGGGCAGAGATGACTATTCCCGTTTTGACTGCGGAAGAGTAGGGGAGAAAAAAAGCGATCAGAAGGGCGATCGCAATAATGAAAAGCGAGGAAGCAAGGCGAATGGAAAAAACATTTCCAAGAATCTCTTTTTCGTTGCTTCCCGGACGGGAAATTTCTCTCGTTGAAATCGAATAGAGCCCCAAATCCGCGAGCGCCCCAAAGAAAAAGAAAAAGGCGAGCACAGTTGAGTAATCGCCAAAACCGTCTTTTCCAAGATAGCGTGTGATAAATCCTATTCCAACAAGCGCCAACACCGTCCCGGCCATTTTGGCCGCCGCGGAAAATGCGACATTATAAGCAATTTTTCGAGGAGTGGACATTGTCGCAATTGGAGATTAGTACTTTGTCATTGGAGACTTTGCATCCGAATCACAGAGAGCTTGACGAACGAAATTGCACATTGCCAATTATGCGCTTAGATCTTCCAGTTTTTCCAGATCTCCTATAGGCTTCACAACCACTTTTCTGTCTTCTCCTTCGCCGATACTTTCCGTTTTAATGTTCTCGTTTCCGGCGAGCTCCACGTGCACAAGACGCCTCTCATAGGCGCTCATTGGACGCAAAACCACCGGCTTTCTTTCGCTTATGGCCTGCAAGGCCGCATCGCGAGCAATTCCCGCGAGTGTTTCGGTTTTTGCCTGAAGATAGCGGTTCACGTCCGCCAAAAACTTAAATTTGTCTTCCGTCTCGCGGCGGACTATGAGACGCAAAATATGTTGCAACGCAGAAAGTGTCACACCATATTGTCCGATCAGAAGATTGGATTCGGACGTTTCTATGTTGACGATAAAGCTTTCTCCTTCCGCGTCGCCTTTGCTTTCTATGGCTATTTTGAAATCATCGAGAGTCATTTTTTGGAGAACCTCTGAAGTGATTTTTTTGAGCAATTCCTCTTTTTCTTGGCTGTTCATAGTGTTGATATGTTCAACTGGTTATTTGTTCTTTTTGAGTATCCTGTTTCATCACCCAATATTGTTGAGCGATCATGAAAAGCGTCATCACCAGCCAATAGAGAGGAAGTCCCGCCGGAAATCTGGCACCGATGAAAAGCGTGAGAATTGGTCCGAGATAGAGCATCTGCTTGTTCATCGTCTGGGCAAAGTCGCCCTTGCCATTTGCTGGCGCGCTTTTGATTGTTCCCATCATCATTTTTGTCTGTACAAATTGGGCTGCCGCCGTGAGAATCGCCAAAACGATGCTCGGCTTGGCAAGATCAAGGATTCCCAAAAATCCAGTTTTGATTGTTGCGGGACAAGCGACAAATGTATAAAGGTCTTTGCATTCGGAAAAGTTGATCCCAGCCACGAGCGCCCTATAGAGCGCGATGATGAAAATAATTTGCACGACAAGGGGCAGGCACCCAGAAGCCGGGTTCACTTTTTTTTCTTTATAAAACTTCATAAGCTCTTTGCCTTGCTTTTCTTTGTCGCCCTTATATTTTTCCTGCAGCTTCTTTATCTCCGGCTGAATTTCCTGCATCCTTTTTTGCGATTCGATCTGTTTTTTCGCCAGGGGATAGAGGATCACCCGGATTATGACCGTGAGAAGTATGATCGCCACCCCTAGATCGTGCCCGGGAACGACGTTATAGAGAAAGATCAGCGCGTTGTATATTGGCTGATATATAATCGAATGGAATAATTGGGTCATAGTATTTTGGCTTGCTTAAGCAATTTTTTTATACTTTCCTGAATTAGCTTGAGACTCAGCTTCTCCTTTGGAAATTTCGGGTTTATCAAAAAAACAACTTCTTTCCCCAACTGGACTTCTTTGATTCTCGCCCGTACGGCTTCCCGCATCCAGCGCTTGGCTTTGTTTCTTTCAACCGCTTTTTTGGAAAACTTGAGGCTGGCCGCAAATCCGAATTTGGCTGGTTGATCCTTTTCTCCAGAAACAATCTTCATTAGCAATACATCGTTTGAAAAAGTCTTCCCAAGCCGAAAAATATCATTGAAAACCTTTTTGCCCTTGAGGCGATGGGGGGTGGGAAGCATATTGAAAGATTATACCGACAATTTTTTGCGGCCCTTCAGGCGTCGGCGCTTGAGGACATTTTGTCCGTCTTTTGTTTGCATTCTTTTGCGGAACCCGTGCCGTGTCGCTCTTCTTTTTTTCTTAGGCTGATATGTTCTTTTTGGCATAATTTTGGCGATAATTTAGTTGTTGGACTTTCTTGATTGTATCAGCTTTGGCTTGAACGGTCAATTTCTGCTGCCCTTGCCGTTCTTTTCAAAATCTTTTATGCTGTCAACAGGTTATCCCCATGGATATCAACAGACAAAAAATCGGGTGATTTTGCCCCGTGCTATAATAAATCCACTATGGAGAAAATGACAAATGAGGAAATCTGGCAGGCTGTTTTGGGAGAGGTGGAATTGGCTGTTTCGCCTGCCAATTTCGTCACCTGGTTCAAAAACACCTCTATTCTTTCTATTGAAGGTGGACGAGTGAATATTCGTGTTCCAAACGGATTTGCCAAGGAATGGCTGGAAAACAAATACAACCGCTATATTATCACTGCTCTCCGCAATTTTATTGAAGATATACGGGAAATTTCATGCTCCGTGGTTGCTAGTCCCGAAACAACTCCAAAAAAAGAGCTTGATTCGGCAGTTTCGGCTTCCGCGCAAGTTCCCAATCTGGGAAAAATCAATCATGAATCCTTGAGTTTGCGCGCCAATCTCAATCCGCGGTATATTTTTGAAAATTTTGTCGTAGGCGCGAACAACGAATTGGCCCACGCCGCCTGCGAAGCGATTGCCAAGTCGCCCGGCAACACCTACAACCCGCTTTTCATCTATGGAGGGGTCGGACTTGGGAAAACACACCTTCTTCAGTCCGTTGGAAACGCTCTTCTTTTGCGCGATCCGAACACGAAAATTCTTTATGCCACGGCTGAATATTTCACCAACCAGTATGTTGATATGGTGAAAAACAATCAGGCTCACGAATTCAAGCGCGCCTACATCAGCGCCGACTTACTTCTCATCGACGATATCCAATTCATTGGAGGAAAAGAAAAAACCCAGGAAGAATTTTTTCATGTCTTCAATACGCTCCACCAAACCAACAAGCAAATCGTGCTCACGAGCGACCGGCCGCCCAAGGCGATTGCGATGCTGGAAGACCGCTTACGCTCCCGATTTGAAGGCGGAATGATCGCTGATGTTTCCCGCCCGGACATCGAAACCCGGATTGCCATTTTGCAAAACAAATTGGCGGACAAAAAAACGGAAATAGAAATCGACCCTGAAGTTTTGAGCTACATTGCAACCAACATCCAGCACAATATCCGCGAACTCGAGGGCGCCCTGAACCGCGTGATTGCTTCCTGTGAGTTGGGGCAAACCGAAGCCAATCTCACAAACGTCAAAAAGATTTTGGGAGACATTATCCATTCCGGCAAAAAAAGAGGCATCACCTTCAAACAAATCATTGAGGGTGTGGCGGAATATTATGACATTGCTTCTCAAGATCTCGTGAATCGCTGCCGGCGCCGTGATATCGTGAGGCCGCGCCAGATCGCGATGTATCTGATGCGAGCCGAACTTCAAGCGTCCTATCCGGGAATTGGAGAACAGCTCGGAGGAAGAGACCACACCACCGCGATGCACGCCCATGAAAAAATTTCCAAGGAGCTCGAGCAAAACGATACCCTCGAGCAAGATATAAATATTATTAAAAGCAAATTATACAGCGCTTAAGTTGTTGACAAGCTGGGCTTAAATTATCAATAACCCATCTCCTAAATATTAATTTTTCAGTGGATAATATTCGGACAAAAAAACAAATCAAAAAAGATATTTTTTTATCCCCCTTATCCTCACCCTTCTTTCTCCCGTTATCCACATTTTGCGCCAACCATATCATCCAATAGTTATATAAACAAAACGCACTTATCCCCAGAAACTAAAAACTTAATAATAGACAACAAATTATAAATAACAAATTAATTAATATATCTATGAAAGCACTTTGCACTACTGAAAATTTGAAAAAAGGAATTCTTATAGCGGAAAAAATAATTGGAAAAAATCTCACCCTCCCAATTCTTTCAAATATTCTTTTGGAAGCGGAAAAGGGCGGCTTGAAAGTATCGGCGACAAACTTGGAAATCGGACTTGTCACGAAAATTCGAGCAAAAATCGAAAGGGAGGGAAAAATTGCGATTCCCGGAAGAATCATTGGCGGTATTTTGTCTCAACTTGAAGATGGAAGCCAGATCACACTCGAAGAAAAAAATAGCATCCTAAAGATGATATATAATGGAAATTCAGCGGCGATAAAAGGAATGGACGCGAAGGATTTTCCTATCATCCCCAAGCCGGAATCAAAATTTCTTTTTGAGATCAGCGCGAGCGAGATGCAAAAAAAAGCGGGAAATGTTTTGACAACAGCCGCGACTTCAGATACGCGGCAAGAGCTCACGGGCGCGCACTTTGAATTTGGAGAAACAAAAATCACATTGGCGGCGACCGACAGCTTTCGGCTTTCCGAAGCCGTGATCAAGCTCGACAAAACAAAAATAACAGAAGACTACAAAAAATATCTGGCCAAAAACAGCGCGGTGATCGTGCCGGCCCGCACGCTGTCGGAAGTCATCCGCGCGGTTTCCGCGGAAGATGAAAATGTGAAAGTATATCTGGCGGAAAATCAAATTTTCTTTGAAACCGCGGATGTGCTTTTTGTCTCTCGGCTGATTGACGGAAAATATCCGGAATACAAGCAGGTGGTTCCCAAAGAATTTTCTTTGAATATGATCGCGAAAAAAGAAGATCTTCTCAAGGCGGCGCGCCTTGCGGGTGTTTTTTCCGACTCCAAAAGCCGGGAAGTGCGGCTCAAGATCGACGGCGGGAAGGGGAAGATCGCGGTCTTTGCCGAGTCAGTTGAATCCGGAGAAGGGTCATGGAGCGTTGATTTTCAGTCCGACGCAAAAAGCGATTTGGAGGTCGCTTTCAACAACCGCTTTCTCCTCGATGGCCTCAACTCCATTTCAACAGAGGATATATATATCGGCGCCAACGACGCCTTCGGGCCGGTGATGCTTCGCGAGGTCGCGGCCGGCAAACCCCAGCTCGACTATTTCCACATCATAATGCCGATCCGAAGCTAGGTGATCGGGCTTATACATAAACCCCAAAAAATCGCATCTCGTGATAGGATAGAAGAAGAAATATACAAACATATGAACACTCAAACCTGGTATCAAAGCTTGATAAAACCCTCCTGGGCGCCGCCGGCCTGGCTTTTTGGGCCCGTCTGGACGGTTCTCTATGTCATCATAGCCGCAACCTTTGGCGCCGCCGTCTATATGTTTGCAAAAGGCCGAATATCTTTTTTGGTGCTCTTGCCATTCATTCTCAATCTCATTTTAAACTTTGCCTTTTCGCCGATCCAGTTCCGCTTGCAAAACAATCTGCTGGCCGCCGCCGACATCTTGCTCGTTCTCGCGACGCTCATTTGGGCAATGGTTGCAATATATCCCCACGCCCGCTGGATTGCGCTGGCGAACATCCCATATCTCCTGTGGGTCATCTTCGCGACAATTTTGCAGCTCACGATCACTTGGCTCAATTGGAAATAGGGGATTTGGGAAATACGTAATTAATTACGTAATTATTCAAAACAAATATATGGCCAACAAAAAAGCCGAGGAAAGAGGCATCCGCAAACTGACGAAGATCGGCAAGAGATCTATCGGACTCACCTTGCCGATTGAACTCGTACGGGAATTGAAATGGAAAGAAAAACAGCGAGTGGTTGTGAAGAGGATTAAAGGCGGAATGGTGATTAGGGATTATAGGAGTAAATAGAAATAATTGATTAAAAAAATAAAGAAAATGAGAAAAGGGAAGATTATTATTAAAATAGCTGGAAAAGATGTTAGATTGGACATTTTAAAAATATTAAAATCAGATAGGCGCAAACTGAAGATAATATTTCACCTCTGGATTAAGCTAAGCAAGCTATTAAGAAGTTTTGGCGCAAGAGGCATTAACATACCCGAAGGGCTGACCGAAAGCTTGTTTTGCCTTGAGATGGGTTCAGTAAGAGTTTTGAAAGCGCATGGCACTAAGGGGTCATTCGATACAATTGATTTAAAAAGCAGTAAAAGGCAGCAAATTAAAGCTTCAAGCAGTCGCGGACCTACGTCATTTGGCCCTAGATCTTTTTGGGATGAAGACGAATTGTACTGGATGGATTTCTTTAGAAACGGAGAGGTGGACGGAACCTTTGATATATATAAAATTTCAGATAAATATATTTATACATCCAGCGTCAATAAGGATGAAAGATTATCGGACCAGCAAGATCAAAAAAGAAGACCGAGAATTGACTTTAAGGGGGAGATTATTGAACGGAATAAATTAAAACCAATTAAAGAAAACTGCAAGGTATAAAGCGCAGAGGCTAGGATATCGCCTTCATCATTTGCTTCGCTACGGCTTCAATAACAGGCACGCTTACTGAATTTCCAGCCTGCTTGTATAATGCAGAGTCAGCTAAATTTTTTGGAAGCGCGAAATCTTCCGGGAATCCTTGAAGTCTGAAGCATTCAAGAGGAGTCAGTTTTCTGATTCCTTTTTTGTCTTTAATGATTGGAACATTGTGGCCGCCCATTCCCATATTAGCTGTTAAAGTAGGGCATACGCCCTTCTTATTTTCTCTGACATATTGCCTCCTCCATTGATAAACTTTTCCTCCTTCTTTTATAAAGTTCTTAAGTTTTTCATAAAGAGGCTTTCCATTATAATAATATTTTTCTGGGACATTTTTTTCCAGCAAATCTGCAACTTTTATTTTCAATTTTTGCGGAGCAGGAAATTCAAATTTATCCAAGCAGTTTTCATTTTTAAATCCTGCTATATACAGTCTTTCTCTGTTTTGCGGAATATTTCCATAATCCATGCTGTTTAATACCTTGGATTTCATATGGTAGCCCAAACTTTTCAGAGTTTCTGTAATTATTTTAAAAGTTTTGCCCCCGTCGTGGCCCTTTAAGTTCTTGACATTTTCGAGCAGGAAGCCGGCAGGATTTCTCGCTTCAATAATGCTCGCAATTGTAAAGAATAAATTTCCGCGCCCCCCTTCATCCTTGAAGCCTTGCCTGTATCCGGCAATAGAAAATGGCTGGCAAGGAAAGCCTGCCAGAAGAAAGTCAAAGTCAGGCAGATCGCCAATTCCAACTTTAGTGATGTCTTCCGATACAAGTTTGGAGGTCTTGAAATTCAAGTCATAAGTAGTTTTGCATTGCCGGTCGAAGTCATTGGCGAAGACAGTTTCAAAGCCTGCTTTCTCAAAGCCCAAGCGTATGCCGCCAACCCCGGCAAAAAGATCAAGCGTTCTAATGCGCTTATTCTCCGTGCTTTCAAAATTTCTTATAATTCTGATTACGACGCCCTTTATTTCAACCTCCTTTCTGTAGAGCGGGAGGAGTGCTTGGTTTGCGGGTTGCAATCTTAGGCGGTTCTTTTCCCTGTATAGCTTTTTTAGCGTCGCCTCGTTGTCATCGATTATCGCAACAACGGTCTGTCCGTTTTCTGCCGCTGATTGTTTTTTTATAACAACAATATCTCCGTCGAATATTCCCTCTTCAATCATGCTGTCTCCCTGTACTCGCAACGCATACAATTCTCCGTGCCTGTCGATGTCGCTTCTCGGAATCGCAATTGTTTCAGTGAAAACTTCAACGGCTTCTATCGGCTGGCCGGCTGCTATTGTCCCAAGTAGATAAATTTCAGCCAGCGTATCGGCGCCTTTGTCCTTTTTGATTTCTATGCCTCTCGATGAACTCCCGTTTTTTTCAATGAATCCTTTTTCAGCAAGCGCGTTTATGTGCTGATGGATAGTCGATGGAGCGGAAAGCCCGGTCGCTTTTTTTATCTCTCGTATAGTGGGGGACATTCCATGCCTTCTTATGAATGATTTAATGAATTCGAATATTTGCTTTTGCCTCTTTGTGAGAGTTGCCATATATTTGACTTTGTTTTTTTATTTTATTATAATTTAGTTACATTATACCGAATAAATACCGAACTAGCAAAATAGAGTTATCCACAGCCGCATGGATGTTTTTACAAAGAAAAAGAGGAGCGAGATAATGTCAAAAATCCGTTCAAAAAATACAGCTATCGAGAAAATTGTATTTCGAGAACTGAGAAAAAGGGGCATCCACTTTCAAAGGCATTATAATAAGATTGCTGGAAATCCGGATATAGCATTGCCGCGAAAGAAAACGGCGATATTTATAGACGGAGACTTCTGGCATGGATATAATTTTTCAAAAAATAAAAAGCGCTTGCCAAAAAAATACTGGACTACAAAAATTGAGGGCAATATAAAAAGAGATAAAATCAATAGGGCGAAATTAAGAAAAGAAGGCTGGAAAGTTTTGAGAATATGGGAGCATGAAATTGAAAGAAATTTAGAAAATTCCATGAGAAAAATCGAAAGTTTTTTAATTCACTAAACTTAAAAAGATAGAAATTCCCCCTGCCTTCGCTAGGAGATCAAAAGAAAATCATGGAGAAAATAGAAGTAAAAATAAAATATATTTTTGAAAGCCAAAATATTTTATGAGGTCATTAACTGATGAAATGAAAAACTATATCCAATATGGAACGGAAGAAAAAAGATGGGAATTTAAGCCACCTATGGCTTGGAGTAATAATCAGAAAAAGAAAAAATTTGAAATCGCCAAAGCTACATTCGCGCTTTCCAATCTGACAAATGGCGGATTTATAATCCTCGGCATTTCTCAAAAACGAGATCGTTCAAATGGAATTCAATTTGAGAGAAAAGGGCTAACGACGAAACAATATAATACTTTTGACAACGAAGACGATATTGGTCGCTTTTTTAACGAAAAGGCGAATCAAAAATTAAAATTTGAGGTATACGGCGATACTCTTTTAATAGATGATAGAAATACAAAATTTGTAGTAATGCGGGTTTATGAATCACAGGGAGTAATGCCGTTGGTTTCTACTTGCGATTTCAAATCACAGGATCGTCGTTGTCGTCTCAAAAAAGGTGGCCTGTATATAAGGCCAACTTCAAATCCTATAGAATCAAGGACAATTAGAACAAGTGAGGAATGGGAAGAACTAATTCGTCGATTATTGAGTCGAAAAGAGGAAATTTTGTATAAAGACCTGAGAGCTCTTTGTAGCAATATAAAGTTTAATAAAAAACAGCCAACAGTTAAGAAGCCAAAAAAAATAAAGCAATCCCGCGAATATGATAAGTTTTTAAAAAGGGATAAACTATAAAATTATGGACAGCATCATCAATAAAATCAAAGAAACAGGTTACTGGAAAGTTATAATCCGTCCGGTAGAGTTTGATGAAAAGAGAATTGCAGATAAGGATACTGCTGCAAAAATTGTCGAAGATAGTAAAATCGCATTTAGAGGTTGGGACTATCCTCATATTGATCGCCAGGAAGGAATTGTGCGAAGTGGCTCCGATAGCGTTTCTTCTTTCTGTGATTGGTCAGAAGGTGGGCATTTTGAATTTTGGAAGCTCTATCTCAACGGGCAATTTGTGCATTATTTCTCAATAGTTGAAGACTATAAAATAAGTGAGAAACAAAAACAACAAATTAGGGACTCATTTCATTTTTCAAAATTAGATAAGGATAATCAAAGATTTTTGAGTATAATAAATGCGCTTTATACCGTTACGGAGATTTATTTTTTTGCTGCAAATCTTGCAAAATCATCTAATTTTGGCAAAGAAATAGAGATTATAATAGAACTTGATAATGTTGATGGCCGTGCATTGTTTTTTTGGGGAGAGCCGTTTCGCCACTTATTCCAAGCATACATCTGCCGATACCAACCGATTGAGGAAAAAAGGATTGTTCAAACTGAAGAATTAATAAAAAATCCTGCGGAACTGGCGCTTGATTTCACTATGGATATTTTCAAAGAGTTTAATTGGAAGGACGTCAATAAAGATGTTTTTGTTGGCGATCAAAAAAAGTTGATTGAACGAAGGTTTTAATGCAGTCATTTCTAACACTAACCCGACCTAACATTGAATGTTGGAGTAAAGATAGTTTTGGGGAGAATAAATTGATGCAATTTACAGACATATGAAAACATTAACTGATGTAAAAAATAATTTTGATGAGAATTTGAAAATGGTTGATCAGATTGTAAATATTGGATCTGATGTCGGCAATCTAGCCGTGAATTTTCTAGAAGGATTAGAAAAGCAAAATGAAGCTTTATCCGGATTCATTCCATACAAACAAAAATTAGGCATCGTTATACAAACAATTAAGGATATTAAAGATGCTCCTCAAATAAAATCAAAATATGAAATTATTCTTAATCAAGCACTGGTTCTTGTTGTTGAAAATTTCGAATCATTTTTGAATGATTGTGTAAAAGTTATCATAAATTGTTATCCGGGAATAATTGAATGGCCAGAAAAGAAGAAAATACTTCCAGTTAATGTCGATGTTTTGCGATATTCTTCACCAACAGTCGGCGATCTTGTAATGGCATCGTTAAAAGGGGAAATAAATTTTCAAGATTTACAAAGCACGCTTAGATTTTTTAAAGATTATCTGAAAATTGATTTTGATTTAAAAAATAAGGATAATATCATTTTTGCGCAGGCATTAAGAAATATTATAGTCCATAACAGCAATACTGTAGATCACGGATTTTTGTCGCAAATCAGAAATACCGGTTACGCAGAAAAATTTAAGGATAAAGAAAGGATTATGCTTTCGGAAATTAAATATCGTGAACTACTCGGAGATTTCTCAGGTTTTTCTGAAAAAATTATCAAAGAGCTCAAAAGCAAAATAGAGATAGAGCCTTAACCCCTCCTAAAGTTGAACTTTGGGAATCACCAATAAACATTTTAAAAATATTTTTTTGGATCAAGAATTGAATGAGAATTCAGTTATCCGGAATTTCCGGATAACTGCCAATGATGGGAAGACTTATGGCACAAATCACAACCGCATTCCAGCATCCGATGTTGGGAAATAGTCTTCAAAAGCGGCCAAAAAGCGCTTGACAGGGGTTCAGATAGTGATATAGTGATAGTATATCATTTGAACCAAAAAAATGAACTCTTCGGAAATTCCGAATAGCTCAAATTGAGCTGAACTATTAAGGATTTCTTAATAGTTCAAAAAGATCGATCGAAAAAGCCCGGAATGATCCATTGCCTGAATTTCCCTAATTCCGTGTTACGTAACATGCTACGTAACAAATAAAATTTTGCTAATCTCAAATTACGGTGGAGGGAAGAAAAAAATAATCAAAAAAACATGTTTATCCAAAATAAAAATGAAGCAGGAGGCAAGGGCGCGATTTATGTTTTTGTCGATGCTTCAAATCTTTGGCAGGCTCAGAAAGCAAAGGGAAAAATGTTTGATTACGAAAAGCTTAGAAATTTTATTAAGAATAAATTCGAAGTCTCAGATATAAAAATTTTTTATTACACCGCTTATCCCGCCGACGGAACCAGAAATTATAATTTGGACGGGAAGCATAAATTTTTTACTTTTCTCAATAAAGGACTGGGATTCGTGGTGCGCAAAAAAGAATTAAAGCGGATTACCATCGTTACTGACGCCGGACAATCTATTGAAGAAAAGGGAAATATGGATGTGGAAATGACAATTGATGCGATGCATTTTATTAAAAAATATGATACAGCCGTTTTGTTTTCCGGTGATTCTGATTTTTTAGCTCTGGCTACGTACTTGAGAAATCGTGATAAAAAAGTGTATATTTTTTCGTCAAAAAATAATGTTTCGGAAGAATTGAGAACCGGAGGCGACGGATATTTCGATGTTTTGAATATAAAAGATGATATTTGGGGCAGAGAATTGAAGCGTCGATTGGAAAAAAGGTGATAATAAAGCAACCCTCCTCGCGGAGGGTTGCCCTTGGATGTAATACCCTTTCAGTTCAATGGATTAACTGAAAGACAATATGAGTATAGCAGATTTTCAAACTTTGTCAATCGCATCTGCCATATTATCAAATAGTACGATATTTTATGGGAAATATTTCATTTTTTAATAACCTACTATGAAAAAAATCCAAGACATTTTCAAAAGAAGAATTTTTCGCGCGAAAAGCGGACATCTGCCTTCCAAGGCGCTCGATGAAAAAACAATTGCCCGGGTTTTTTTAGAAGCGGCGAAAGAGGAAATCAAAAATCTTGAAGACGCGGACATTCGCGAGATTAAAATAAAAGACCCGCCCGCTTCGAGTCGCGAAGCGAGTCGGGCGGGAAAAATTCTTTATATCAAAACAGCTCACCCGGTTATTTCGAGTGAGCTGTTTTTGCGAAGAGAAACGATCTTAGAAAAAACAAATGATATCGCGGGCAAGAAAGTTGTCGAGAAAATTTTGATTGGATAAAGATTGGTTAACACGGATCGATATTGTCCGAAGATTTGAGATCTTCTTTTTGTCCCCACTTCTGGACGCCTTTTTCCCAGGCGTCGAACTGGGGATCACTTTGCGGGTTTTTAGGAATGGCTCCGCGCGGGTCATCCTTGTTTACCCAATAGAGAATGTCGTGCGCGCTGAAGAGCTTCTTCTTTTTTTCATCTGTTCCATCCGGACAGCTGTCTCCGCTCGGGATGCAATATTTATTCTTTTTCATTTTACAAACCAGTGTGTCTTTTTGCTCGCCGTTCACCGCGCCATCAAGAACCGGTTTTCCGGTTTTTTCAGCCTTGGCTTCGGGAAATTTTTCGATAGCAGTGCTGGCAAGCGCTTGATCCATGAAGTTCCGCCAGATCGGAGCGGCCGTGAAAACCCCGTCCGCGCCTTGAGCCATCGGCGAGTTATTATTGTTCCCCGCCCAGACGCCGGCAACGAGTCCGGGGGTATAGCCGACGGTCCAGGCATCCCGCCATTCATTGGTCGTTCCGGTTTTTGCGGCGACTGGCCGGCTGTCAAAACGTAGAGGCGTATCGGATCCAAAAATTGGTGCGCGCAAATGGTTGTCGGAAAGGACGCCGTCAATCTTGGCGCAGACATCCGTGTCGAGCACTCTTTCTCCCGGAGAATTTTGGTATTCCTGAAGGGTTTTTCCTTGTCCGTCGAGGATTTTCAATATAGCTGTTTTGTCGTGGCGCACTCCGGCGGTCGCGAATGTTCCAAAGGCACTCACATGGTCAATAAGCTTCACCTCGCCGCCCCCCAAAACCAAAGAAAGGCCAAGGCGCGACGGGTCATTGAGAGTCGTTATGCCCATCGACTTGGCGGTATTGATGGAATTGTTCACTCCAGCGAGGTATAGCGTCTTCACGGCCGGAATATTAAGCGACATCGCAAGAGCGTCTTTCATTTTCACCGGTCCGCGGAATTTGCCGTCATAGTCCAGAGGAATATAGGGTTTGTCCTTTGTCCCAAAATTTGTTTCCGTATCAAAAACAATCGTGTCGGGAGTGTAGCCTTTTTTGAAAGCTGTTGCATAAACATACGGCTTGAAGGATGATCCCGGCTGCCGGTCGCGAATTGCCACGTTCACATTTCCGTCGATCGTCTTATCGAAATAGTCGCGTGATCCGACCATGGCAAGGATTTGTCCCGTTTTCGGGTCAATGGCAACAAGCGCGGCGTTCGTCGCTTTGTATTTTGCAACATTCGCGGCGACGCCTTTTTTCACGGCCTCTTCCGCCACAAGTTGTTTTTCCCAATCGAGCGTTGTATAGACTTTCATTCCGCCTTCTTCAACTTGTTTTTCTCCGTATTGATTCACAAGTTGCTCTTTGACATACATCACGAAGTGCGGCGCGGAAATATTTTCCTGAAAAGGTCGGATCTCAGCAAGAACATCGAAAGCCTTTGCTTCCTTGGCTTCGTCCGCGCTGACATAGCCGAGCTTTGCCATTTGGTCGAGGACATACTCTTGCCTGTATTTGAGTTCGTCCTGGTGCGAGCCGTACGGAGAAAAATAGGTCGGGGCTTTCGGGAGCGAAGCGAGGAGCGCGGACTCAGCCAGCTTCAGGTCCTTCGCGTCTTTTCCAAAAAAGGTTCGCGATGCCGCCTGGATGCCATAGGCGTTCGAGCCGTAGGGAATTTCATTGAGATACATCTCGAGAATTTCATCCTTTGAAAATTTTTGTTCCAGCTCGACGGACAAGATCACTTCTTTCACTTTGCGGGTGAATGTTTTTTCGTTTGTCAGTACGGTGTTTTTGATAAGCTGCTGGGTGATGGTTGATCCGCCCTGACTCGCGCTTCTTCCAAGAATGTCATAGATAGCCGCGCGGGCAACGGCCTTGAACTGAATTCCGTGATGCTGATAAAAAGTTTGATCTTCGGCGGAAATAGTGGCGGCGCGTACGATGTCGCTCATTTGGTCAAGGGTTATACTCGTGCGCTTTTCTTCGCCGTGAATTTCGTAAAGCAGGTGTTCTCCGGTGCGATCATATATTTTCGTCGACTCGACAACTTGTCTTTTGTTGAGCTTGCTCGGGCTTGGAAGATCCTTGGTATAGAAGGCGAAAATCCCGATCGCAAACAGCAAAAAAGCCGCCATGAGCCAGCCGGCGATCTTCAAAATCCGCCGAAGCCAGCGCTTCTTTGGCTTTTTTAAGGCATTTTTCGTGTTGTCGACGAATGTTTTCATTGGGTTTTAGTACGAAATTAAGCTAATTTTCCTTTCCTATGCTTATTTTAGCATATATTTGGGTTTTTCTCTTTCCCAAATTTTGAGAGTTTGATACTTTGGAGTTTGAATCTTATTTAAATCCAATAAACTGTATTTCATAGTTGTGATAATATCTTGCAAGTTTCCAGCGCCAAAAAAAAGAAGTTTTTCCAGTCCAGCCTCTTTCAATTTCTTGGTTAAAATGTATTGTTCGAGGTAGGCCGTATCCTTGCTGTGGGTCAAAAAATTTTGGCGGGAAGAAAGGCTTGCTCCGGCTCCAAAGAGTCTTTCGCAACGATTGAGGGCGATTTGCAGGCTTTCTTTTTGCTCTCCCTGGAAAGCCTGGTCATCCATTTTTCCTTCCGCCCGTTTCTTTTTCAAAACTTTCAATTGGCTGTCATAAAAAGCTTTCACGCAGTCCAAATAATTTCCACCCTCCAATTTTTTTTGCATCGCACGAATATAGTGGGGATGCGGAATAGTCGGACAGCCGAAAGCCTCTCTACTGACCGTGTCTTGGATAAGCATGGCGCCTCCCTCAGAGAGGATCACTGCTCGGCTGTCTTTTCCAAATCTTTTGAAATATTCAAGGTCAACAAGTTTTTTGTTTTCGTTTTGCAAGATATGGCCTTCAAGTTCATGACACAACGTTTCAAATGTATCCATTGCGTTGTAAGGTCTTTTTTGGGGACCCAGCACAGCGCCTCTTTTCTCATCAAGTCCGAATGTTTTTCTGTTTGGCAGATTGACGACTTGCCATTTGCCGTCTTTTGTTCTGCCTGTGCGTTCCGGATTATAGGAGGCCCTCGGCTCATTACTTAAAAGAGCATAAGGAGCCAAAAGCTCTTCTCCTAAATCCGCCCTAGTCTCGACGTCTATTTTTTCGCTAAGCACCTTGTCTGGATCCAAACCCTTTGTTCTTATATTTTCTTCTTTGCGTATTTCCGCCTCTTCCCCAAGCTTCGCTATTTCTTCAGTGATGGGCAAAAGAGCTTCCGGTATCTGATTTTTCCATCCATCTTTGTCGTACTCATCCGAAGCGCCATAAATTGATTTGTCCAGCCTCGATCGATTTTTTTCCGGGTCAGATAAGCCATTAAAAAGGCTCAAGAAATTTTGTTCATCCACCGAGAGCTTGGGTTTTCCGACAGACTGCTGTTTTTGTTCGATGAGAAGAGCATAGGGAAACAAGTCCATTATCAAAATATTCACCCTTCTCCGATAAATATCCAAAATTTCTTTTTTTGCCAGCTTTAGGTCGGCTGAATCTTCCTTTCCCCGCTCGATATCTCCATATTTTTCTTTGAAGGATCGCTTGAGATCGCGGAGCCCTTCGATTTTTTCTTTGGCTTTTGACGGGTTAACTAAGATGCCTATTCTTTGCGGAACTGGAATGTCTTGAATGGAAATGTTTCCTTCCAAATCGGCTGTCTGCTGGATTTTATCCAAAAGAAATTGGTCCTTGTAGGCAAGCGCTTCGCCAGCGAGCTTGACTCGAGTGGCGCTGCTCAGTTTTGATATTAATTCGCTATTGGATAAAATAAAATCTTTTATCCATGCGGGGTCGTTGGAATTCAGCTCGAGTCCTGTTTTTTCCCACAACGATTTCCGGCCTTCTCCTGTCGCAAAATAATCAAGATAGAGAGTGGTTGAGTTGACACTGATTTTATAAGTTTTTTCAAAACTGTCGCCTAAAAATTTTTCAAAGACCAATAGCCCCTCTCTTTCAGCATCGGTTAACTCTATTTTCTGTTCTTCTCCGTTCTCGAGCTTTTTTATTCTGTCCACAGCTTGGTCGACATACTCAAAGGCCCTAGGAGGATAGATGGATTTGTGCTCAATTGCCGGACTGGGCGCCGTTTCTAGCTTAATCATAGGTCAAAAATCTTTTAAATATGCTCGAATCGATTTTATGCCAATTTCCATATAGTGCTTTTTTTCCCCGTTCGAGTATTTTCCGCAGATACCGTGCTTTTCAAAGCCGAAGCGTTTGTAGAAATTTTCTATCTGACCATTGGAATCTCGAAAATGAAGGTGAATTTTTTTCAAAGGGAGTATGCTCGCAGCAGACTTGAAAAATTCTTTTATCAAAACATCCCCATAACCTTTTCCTCGGCACCGCTTTGAGACCAGTAGGGTGGCCAAGTTCAGGCTGGATCGACTATTTGTGGAAAATCTTCCTATTGCGATCCCAGTGAATATTTTTCCGTTTCGTATGGCTATACAGACAGGATGGTGGGGCGTGTTGGTAAAATATTTTTTAAAAGACTGCTCGCTCCATTTCGAATTTGGAAAATTCTGGTTATGAAAATCAAGAATTGCAGTCCGTTCTGATTGTGACGGATGAGCCAAGGAGCTCACCTGGATGCGTTTGCGAGCCATATTATATTATACCCAAAGCTAAACAATATTTTTTTGTTTGAGAATAAAATTTACGATATCTTTCACGACATTTCGGGTTTTTCCGCGGGTTGGATTGTAGTGAAGGTAGATATCGGGTTTTCCGTTTATCTCAATGATATTGAAATTTTGTTTTCGCGGGTCTTTTGAGATGTCATCGCACATCACATCAATGCCGGCCAGATATTTCCCGGTCGCCATTGCGGCGGCTGTGCACATGGCCTTTATTTTGCCATTAATTTGGTCTGTTGCATCTTCCGTTTCACCGCCTTCGTCGAGAACGGAATTTCTTCTTATATAGACGACGACGCCCTTCTTTGGTTTGCTGCGGAGCGTAAATCCTTGTTCAGACAGTGTGTCATTAAGAGAAGAATTGAAGGGAGTTTTTCTGCGTGTATTTTCTTGTTTTGTTTCAATCAGCTTTCTTATGCTGTCTTTTCCATTTCCAGTGATTCGCGGCGGAATCAATTTCACTGCGCCAAGCAACTTATTTCCAAGAACCGTGATGCGATATTCTTCTCCTGTTACCATCTCCTGCGCGATCAATCGTGGAAACTTCTTTATTTCTTTGGTTATTATCTTTTCGGCCGTTTTTATATCAGCAATATTAGCAAAAATTCCTTGGCTTTGTGATCCCTGGGCATCTTTGATGATCATAGGGAGTTTCAGGGTCTTGAGCCTGGTCCGCAATTCGGTGGGGGAAAGTTTTTTGTGAATAGATATGGTTTTCGGCGTCGGGATACCTTTTTCATTGAGCAAAATATAGGTGAGATCCTTGAACTTGGTGGTTTCTTCACCGGTAGTTAAATTGCTGGCGATCTTGAATTTTCTTGATACGAGAATTCTTTTTCCCTTCAAGAAAATGTAAAAATAACCTCTTCTTGGGATCAGCTCTTCTATCCGCCCCCCCATTTCGCGAACAACCTTTTTTATAATCGGTGGATTCTTTATCATACTTATTGTGCAGGATTAATTAAAAATTTCTTGAGATCGCGCCGTCCGATCAAGATGGGATACTTCATGCCGGATCGGTTGGCAATGGAAATAGTCGAAACAACGAGTGTATCATTCAGGATCAAATTGATTCTTATTTCAATTCGATAAGTTGCTCCATGTGAAGAAAAGGTCTTGGCGACGCCCACGATATCTGGGTGCTGCTCAAGTTTTTTCCATGTCTCGTCGGCGCTCAACTTTTTGATCTCCTCATCGCTCAAAACCCGGTCCAGATGAAAATCTTCCCAATATTTCACAGCCTCTTCGAAACCCAACTCACGGGCGAGCTCTTTGTCTATCGAAGAAATACCAGCTCCAGTGTCGATTCGCGCTTCAACTTCAATTTCTTTTTCATTTTTTCCAGTGAGCCTCACCTTTTCAATGGTGCCAAGCATTTTCTTCCCGGAAATATCCTCGATTTCTTCTTCGATTTCGCCACCGAAAAGATTCATTCCGACGGCGACGCCTTTTTCGTTGGTTTTGATCTTGAGACCCTCAACGCGTTGCAGGCGGCCGAGCAATCCGTCGAGGTTGGCGATTTGGATCGAGAGTCCCGGCCGGGCGTTGAGCTCCAAAAACACCGGTCCGCGATCGCGATCGATCGCGATGTCGGCTCCCAAAAATCCAAGGCCGGAAACTTCTTGCGCGCGCACAGCTAAGCCCAAGATTGTTTTCCAATAGGGGATTCTTATTCCCGAAAGAACCAGTCTTGTTCCGGGGAGATATTCAATGATCGTGTTTTTTCGAAAAACGGCGGTCGTTGTCACGCCGGAGGCCATATCAATTCCCACACCGACTCCGCCCTGCTGAAGATTGGCTTTTCCATTCGACTCTTTCGTGGGAAGGCGCAACATCGCCATGACAGGCACCTTGTTGTACATGATGATCCTTATGTCGGGGATCCCCTTGAAAGCATAAGGCTTGAAAAGTTTCAAGAGTTTCAGCCGTTCTTCAAAAAAGGCGATATCCGGCACTCCGGAAAGGGAATAGCTTCCATCCAGAATGTTTGAGATGTGCGTTTTGATATCATCAATCGTGATGAGTGATCCGTCAGCCTTGATCCATGTGTTGTCAGTATTCTTTTTTCTTCCATAGACAACCAAAATTCCTTCACCGCCAAATCCGCGATTGGGCTTCAAGACAAAACTTTCCGGGAGAGTACTCCAATCAAAATTTTCAAGTTCGTCCGCGCTTCTTATCTTCGCGATCAAATCCGGGACGGGCAGATCCGCTTTTTTCAAAACGCGCTTGCTCAAAAGCTTGTCGTCGGCAAGACGCTTGGCGCGGCGAAGATTGTTGGGACGAATGAATTGCAAATTGCGGGCGTTCATCCCGAGAATTTTTCGGCTATTCTTGAAGAACGCTATCATTTGGATTTGATAATTTGACGAAATCGGAAATATTCACTCATGCGCAGTCCCGTCCATTTTCCGAGGAAGATGTTGAATGGGATAGTGAAGAGACTGATCCACGGATAGTTCAAAATGAAACCGATGAGGGATGGCCAGCTGGCGATGTAGTAGCCGATGACGGAAATAACAAGTGTTTCGATGGCGAGAATCACGGCGGTGCGACCGCCTTTTTCGATTTGGACAGCCACGAATTTCTCAACCAGCGTGATCATGATGAGGATTGGAAAGATACTGACGCTTGCAAGCCCAGTGCGGTTGTATATCCCGCCGATGATGAGGAGAGCAAGAATGGCAAATCCGACAATCGTGATCATGATCGCAACGCGGGGAAGATAGAGCAAGCGAAATTGTTTTAAAAGAAAGCGAACGAAGGTCCCGATGGCGATGACGGTGATAAAAATGATGATCCCGTATTTGATCTGGTTTGTCGCCAAAAAGGCGAAAGTGATGATCGCGGGAGTGTATATTCCGAAAGCCTTGATCCCGATCACCTGGCGAAAAAAAGCGATGAGAGTAACAATAATCGGCAAAATAAGCACTAAAACGAGCGTATCCAGAGGCACGCCGTTGGAAAGGGCGAGTGAAACGAATTGGTTCATCCCAGTAGTAGAATCTTGACTCGACAAAAAGTCGAATTAAAATACTGAATTAATAAATAAAAATCTCAAATTCACAGCCCGTGCAGGAAACAAATTAACTAAAAATTAGTCAAAATTTTACTATCGGGCATGGTATATTTTAAAATAAAAAAGCCCCTCAATCTGGATTTATCTTACTTGCTTTTGAGGGGTTTGTCAATGTTTTTTGCCGATATTTCTCATATGGCGCGAGTTCGAATGGCAAATTGCGATGGCGACAGCGTCAGCCGCGTCATCGGGTTTAGGAATAGACTTCAGGCACAAGATATTTTTCACCATTTCTTGCATCTGATTTTTGTCCGCTCGCCCATATCCCGTGAGCGCCTGCTTTACTTGAAGCGGAGTATAGGAAGACAGGGGAACCAGATTTTTTTTGATTTCGTATAAAATCACTCCGCGCGCTTGAGCGACGGTGATGGCGGTTTTGAGATTTTTGAAAAAGAAAAGGTCTTCAATGGCGGCTTCGTCGGGTTTGTATTTTTTGATGAGTAAGGCGATGTCGCGCCCAATTTCAACTAGCCGTTCTTCGTCGGAATGGAATTTCGAAGTATTCACGCACCCGCAAGCGATCAATTTTGAATTTTTATTTTTTTCTTCAACCACCGCCCAGCCGGTCGTGGCTGTCCCGGGGTCGATTCCGAGTATTTTCATAGATTATCATATATCTCCTGAACATCATCTAGCTCGTCGAGTTTTTCCAGAAGATTTTCGTAGTCGATTTTAGTATGCGGGTCGATTTCGATCGGATCAAGGGGATGGAAGATGATGTTGGCGTTGTCAATCTCCACGCCATCTTTTTCCAAAGCATTTCTGACTTTCATCAGTTCTTTTGGGTCGGTACATATCTGGAGCAGTTCGCCTTGGAAAATCGTGTCGAGCGCGCCTGCATCAATCGCCGCCATCTCGAGTTCGTCCGCGTTTTTCCCTGTCGTGTCGACATAAATAATTCCAACTTGCTTGAAGAGATGCTTGAAACTTCCAGCGGGGACCATTTTGACATTCGTTTTGTTGAAAATCGCTTTGAGTTCGGAAACAGTACGGTTTTTGTTGTCGGTGGCAGTTTTCACAAGCATCGCGATGTTTCCCGGCGCCATGGCTTCGTAGGTCATTTCCTCGATTTGCGCCGCGTCTTTGAGCTCGCCCGTGCCGCGCTTGATTGCTCGATCGATGTTGTCTTTGGGCATATTCACGCTGCGAGCCTGATTGATCGCGAGGCGCAGTTTGAAATTCATATCCGGATTACCCCCGCCATCTTTCGCAGCCAATGTCACGATCCGGGCGACTTTTGTGAAAACCCCGGCGCGTTTTGCGTCGGCCACTCCTTTTTTATGTTTTATCCCCGCCCAATGCGAATGTCCGGACATATTGAAATACGATAAGTGTTAGCTTAATTAATACTAGCCCGTAAGAAGGGTTATTTCAAGTTTTTCAAATTAGCGAAGCAATGAGATAGGCGATGTTAGAAGATGGACTGTTTGCAGAACAATATTTTGTTTCTTGCTTGGATAAAGGCACGAAGTTGATCCGGCTTAAAAAAATATAGGCGCTTTCGGAGTTGAATGAGGAGTTGTAGCTTGAGGAAGCTAATTGATTTTCATCACTTACGCCAAGAACCTCGCCGTTTTTGTCTTTATATTGATCATCGACGGCAGTGTCATCTTCCGTTGTATCTGATTCGTCCGTGTTTTCGTCTTTTTCGCCCGGCTCGAGCCACTGCCACTCGCCGTCTATTTTCGCATAAGCTTCATCTTCAGTGATTTTTTCTTTTGCGTATTCAACAACGTCCGCCACCTTCCCGTCGGGCATGATGAGTTGAATCTTTCCGGCCTTATTATTGAGAGAAAATTTGGAAAATTCACGGGTGATGGTTTTTGTTTCGTTGGCGTCGAGCGAAAATTCCTCGCTGATTGGGTGATTATATATTTTTTCTCCAGATCCGGTGGCGATTTTCCAGCCCGTGAGATTGATTTTCTTGTTAGAATTGTTTTTCAGATCAATAGTCTCCGTTTCTGTGTCAGATCCGGCGGGATTTGGAATGATTTTTACGATCTCGAGATTCGGGCGAGGATATTTTTTCACTTCGAGCGTGAAATTTTTTTCGACCGCTTGCGAATCGTCAGTGACAGAAAGCGTCACGGTATATTTTCCGGTGTCGAGATATTTGTGCGAAGTTTTCGCGAGAGCGCTTTTCTTCCCGTCGCCGAAATCCCAAGAATACTTCAGTTTTTTCGTTTCTTTATCCTTGGCATTGGCGCTGAATTCCGTGAAAAGGTCTTTGTAAGCGTGCTTTGGCTTGGTGATTTTCACCGAAGGCTGGGAATCGAATTTGTTTTTCTTGCTCGGCGTCAAATACTTGCTCCATTTCCAAACTTCTCTGTCGAAATTGTACGAAGAATTTTTGATTGATTTTGCAAAAGACACGCTCGAAGCAATTTCGTTTTTCGGATTGTACAAATATACCGATTCGTCCGAATTATTGAGCGCTATTTTGGAATCAGGGCGATAAACGGCCAGATATTCTCCGGGATCTATGATAGTATGTTCCTTGAATTGATAGCCTTTGCTTTTGGAAGTGTCTTTGATGCGCCAGCCGAAAAGGTCGACTGGTTCGATGTTGCCGTTTGCAATCTCGATATATTCGCCGTCGGATCCGTCCTTGGGATTGGGCAGGATTTCGCTGAGATATACATTCCCGTCAGTTGCCGCGCCGCCATCACTACCCGAGGAATCTTCCATAGAGGCTTCTATAGAAGCCTCTATGGAAGGAGCATCAAAGATATTTTTCTCTCCGGGCGTGGGAGAGGATGTCCAGAGAAAATCACTATCCGATAAGGCATATGCAGAATCTTCTTTCACGGTTCCGGAATAGGAAATGTGGTCGACGACCTCTCCAATCGGATTTTTCAGAAAAATTTCTTCACTGCCCGTATTGTTCAGGGAAAATTTGGAACTATTCCGATAAAAAGCGCGATATTTGCCGGGTTGCAGTGATACATCGGGAAGCGGATAGGAGTTTCCGGTTTTGTCTTCCAACTTCCAGCCGGACAACTCAATGATTTCTTTTGAATCGGCATTGTATATTTCCGTGAATTCGCCGGCATCTTCATCCGATGAAGGATTTGGAAAAAGTTCAGTGATTTTTAGGTTTTTTGAGTACACTTTTTCTGAGGCGTCGGTTTTGTCATCGCTATCCAAGGAGGCTTCTTCGGCGGGATCGGATGTTCCATCATCTTCGGGCGAAGAATCCAATTCTGCGCCGCATGTTTTTGGATCCTCACCGGGCGTGCCGTCCTCTTTGCAGCTTTCCTGCCAGTTTTCTCTGGTATTATCGCCCAAAAAATCAATTTTTTCCAAACTTTTATTCACAGGAGCTGAAAGTCCTTCAAATAAATTAACTTTTGCATCGCCCCAGCTCAAAACATCTATGGCATTTTGCTTGGAAAAATTTTCGTTAGAAAAAACTCCTATTGCGCCATCAGCGTTGTTCAACTGATAGCTGGAATAGCCTAAATTCCAAGCACCTTCTTCAGAATAGTCTCCAGTTTTTATGGAAATGAGGAAAAATTCATTCGGACCCAGGACGGAATTAGCGGGAAAGAATTTTTTGCGATAAGGGCTGATCCAATCGCGATCTTTGGAATAGTAATTCAAAATCCAGCCGCTCATATCAACGGTTGTGTCAGTTGAATTATATAGTTCTATAAATTCTTTTCCATCTTGCCCATTTAGGAGGACTTCGCTTATTATTATGGAATTTGTCTCTGCCCGAGCGAAATTTGCGGCAGAAAAAAGGGCGATGGCGATCGCAAAAACGGCTGCGATGGAGGAGATTTTTTTGTTGCGCATGGTTTTTTCATTAAAAAATAAATTATACGCGAATCATAACAAAAAAGACCGTAATAAATCCGTATTACGGTCTAGCTGTTTAAATATAAGGCAATAACAAGCCTTTATTTGTCTCGTTCGCAGCGGAAACCGACATCCGCATCCTTGAAATCTTTCTGGAAGCCGCATCTGGTGGACGCGCGCTGTTCGCTTATCCCGTCGTCGTAGGCTCCTCCGCGCAATGTCTTGAAACCTTGATCAAAATCGTCCTGAATGTATTTGTCGTTTTCCGGATAGGCTTTGAAATCATCAGCCGTCCATTCATAGACATTACCCGCCATATTCAAAGCTCCGTACGGGCTCACGCCGAGCTCCGTGCCGACAGGCGCCGTATATTCCCAGCCGTCGCTTTCGTCAAGGCCAGTGCCCGTGCCTTTTCCGTGGTTGTCTTTTGCCGGATCCCAGGCGTTTCCCCACGGCCAGATTCGGCCGTCGGTTCCGCGCGCCGCTTTTTCCCACTCCGCTTCGGATGGAAGTTTCTTTCCAAGCCAGCGGCAATAAGCGTCGGCGTCGTTCCAATCAACTCCGACTACAGGCTGGCTGGGCAAATTGAGCGTATGGTCGTCCCATAGCGAGGGAGCGGCGCGCTTGGTCGCCTCAACGAACATTCTATAATCGCCATTCGAGATTTCTTTTTTGTCGATATAAAAATCATCGAGAGCAGTTTTTCGCTGGGGATACGCTGAAGTATAATCCTCTTCCCCCCATCCTCCGTCGTTTTGGCGCCAGGTTTCGAGAATCTGCTGCTGGGTGCTGCCCATGAGAAACTCCCCTGCTGGGATCAAAATCATATCATCTTGAGGCGCAGAAGCGGAGCTTGCGGAAGCCTGCTCGGATGAACTCATCTGGGCAACCGGATCAACCGCCCTGTTTTTGTTGCCAAGCGTAAGTATGCTATAAATTATGAGCAATATTACCGATGACGAGATAACAATTGTTTCTTTTCTCGAAAATTTTTTCCACTTTCGCTCAAGCGTCTCGGTCGATATCGGGCTGTCTATTGAATACATGCTGTTTTTGTATGCGACTACATTATAGCCAATGAGGGAATTTATTTTATGCCTGTATTGTCTCACGTGGTTTTCGGTGTATTCTTTGGCTCCCGCCGGGTCGAAGAAATCGTTTATGTCAGTCAGTGTTGCGTTTTTCTTGTCGCACAAAAAAACAAGCAAACGATAAGCGTTGCCTGTTAATGCCAGCTCTTTGTTGTTTTCGTCGAAGACCCGCTTGCTTGCGGTGTCCAGTTTGAAATGTCTGTGTTTGAAAATCATCTCTGTTACAATTTTCCCCGGATAGCTTGACCCAGCTCTCTTTCTTCCTGATGCCGTTCTTTTTCTTGAAGCTGAACGATCGCGTTTTTCACCTCGTTGGGGTTTGGAATTTGATAAAAAGTGAAACGTTCGATTTCAGCGGCGGTTTGAACGTGTATATTTCCATAATTGAGAAGCGTCGGGACAACTCCGACGATCTCTGAAGTGACGTCTTGGATTTTGGTGAGCTTTAGCTCTGAAATGTCGCGATTAAAGAAGCCTTTTTGGCTGATATTGATGATCCGTTCGTTGGTGACGATCCAGGCGTCAAGATAAAAGTCGATCCAAAGAATGAAAAACAAATTCCAGATGAAGATTGTCCCGAGGCTTTCGCCAAAAAGAAGCAAGCTGGAATAACTGTTTTTCGAGAAATCGTCCGTGAAAAGATTGAAAAAAACGTATATCAAAATGAGGCCGATGATGGCGGTGATGATGAGAAACAAACGCATCAAAAATATGAACCAATGCCGGCGCAGAAAAAGAATCACCTGTTCATCGTCGTGCTGTCCCGGAAAATTTATTTCTCCAAACATATATTATAACTTAAGTCCTGAAAACAATTGTTCCCAATTCACCTGCCTGAACAAAATAAAATTTGAAATGATCAACAAAACGGCGCCGGCAACATACATCAGCGACATAACTCCGGAAACATGGCGATTGATCTTGTAATAGAGCAAATGAAAAACAATCGCCGCGCCGAAGGCGATGAAAATGATGACAAGGACGGAATAGAGAAGGAGGATGATGGAGGACATATACCAATTATAATATTAATGCTTGGCAACTTGCAATTCTCTTTTTGAAAGAAAGAAAAAATATCCGATGATCGCGAATGTCGCGACCGGCGAAACCCAGCTGGGGATATGGAAGCCGAAGCTGTCGAGAATCATGATCAAGCCCAGGAAAAGTATGGAATACATCGCGCCGTTTTTGAGAAAAACGTATTTTTTGATTCGGTCGATGTTGCCGACCGTGAGCTGGCGCAAAACAAGGGCGCCGATTCCGTTGCCGATCAAGATCAAGGGAACAGAAAGCGTGAAAGCAAAGGCTCCCAGCACTCCGTCGATGGAAAAAGTCGTGTCGATGACTTCGAGATACAAGATCTTGCTCATATCCGACAATTTGCTTTTGCCGGAAGTCAATTTCTTTTCTTGCTGCTCGGCGTTTTGTTTGAATCCGTGCGTGATGAAAAAGGCGGTTGAGCCGATCACCGCTCCGAACGCCATCATCGGGTTTATTTTCAATGCCGACCAAACAATGATTGCCAGAAAAATTGAGGCTACCGCGAAAAACCAAATTCCTTGAGAATGAAAAAAACGTTCTCCGCGCAGGCCATATGTTTTTGGTTCAATGAAAAGCCAGTGGAAAAAAAGAAAAACGAGAAATGTTCCGCCACCGGCGAGAAGGATCGGAGCCGAGGAGTCGATAGCCTCTTTGACTGAAGGATCATTACTGAAAGTAGCCGTGAGCGCGCCGATTGGTCCGAGCGACGAGTTTGTCGCCCAAACGATCACCCACGGCAAAAGCCCGCGGACGACGATCACCGCGAACAAAAGACCCCAAAACAAAAACCATTTTCGGGATTTTTTGGACATAGTTGAAAGAACTTCGGCGTTGATGACGGCATTGTCGATGCTCGAAACGATTTCGAAAAGGCAAAGGCCGGTGACAGTGAGGACTATAGTGGCGATATTGATGTTCCCGAACATATTTTTTTATTAATTTTTATTTTTGCGATTTATCCTCGATTACTTTTTTTTGTGGCTTCCATTGCTCGTGAAAAATCTCCTTTTGGCTGGTCGTTTCCTTCGTTTTCCGAACTTCCTCCTCCATTTTCCCTTATTCTATTCATAATTGTCGCCATTTTTGCAGGTGTGAGAGAAGCGACGCCTTGCGCCGGAGAACTTGTCGCGCGGGCGGACACTTTTTTCGGCTTGTACCGGATGAATGAAGATTGGCGTCCGGCGTTCGTGTTTTCCGAAGCGGAATTTTTTGCGGAGGGATCAACCTGCGTATATGTGCTCCCTGATTTTTCCGTCGCTGCCGGTCCCGAAAAAATGTATCTTCTTTTGCTGTCCGGAAAAATCTCTTTGGCGATTGTGCGGAGCTCCTTTGCGTTGATGGTCCGGCTTCTGACTTTGCCCGACCGGAGATCGCCGAAAAGCTTGCGCAGCTCTTTTTGATAGACTCCGTCCTTGGACACGCTTTTGAGCATTCCAAAAAATTCCTTTCGCTCCCTCGGTTGGTCAAGCGCTTTGGCAATTTTTTGATTGCTCATCACTTTTTGCATTATCGGGTTGTATTTTCCGCCGGCCAGTCTCACGCTTTGCGGCCGCATTTTTTTCTGCGACCAGACAATGCCTTTTTTGAGTGTCATATGTTTTTAGAATAGTTTATCCTGCTCTTTATTATACTTGAGTCCCAAATGTTTGTAAGCCGCTTCCGTTGCCATGCGGCCGCGGGGGGTGCGAGTCAGAAATCCGATCTGGAGGAGAAAGGGCTCATAGACATCCTCGATCGTTTCAATTTCTTCGCTTGTCGCGGCGGCGATGGTTGAAATTCCGACCGGACCGCCGTTGAATTTTTCGATGATCGTTCGCAAAATCTGCCTGTCCGTCGGCTCAAGCCCCAGTTCGTCGATCTCGAGATTGGCAAAAGCGGCGCGGCAGAGTTCTTCCGTGATCGTGTCGCTATCATTCACTTGTGTGAAATCGCGGACGCGTTTCAGAAGCCGGTTGGCGACTCGCGGGGTGCGGCGACTCGACTTCGAAACGGTTTTGGCGCCGGCGCTGTCGATCGGAGCGGAAAGTATTTTCGAAGAGCGATGCACAATGCTTTCAATTTCGTCGTTTTCATAGAACTCCAGCCGGTTGATGACGCCGAAGCGGTTGCGAAGAGGTGAGGAAATCGCGCCCAAACGCGTAGTAGCTCCTATCAAAGTGAAGCGGGGGAGATCGAGTTGCAAAGTTTTTGCGGATGGGCCTTTCCCGATGATGATATCCAGTTTGAAATCTTCCATAGCGGGATAAAGAACTTCTTCAATCAATTTGTTGAGGCGGTGAATTTCGTCGATGAAAAGGATGTCGCCGTCGCCCAGATTGGTGAGAATTGACCCGAGATCACCCACTTTTTCAATAGCCGGGCCGGAGGTGACTCGAATATTGGCGCCCATTTCGTTGGCAATGATGTGCGCCAGTGTCGTTTTACCGAGACCGGCGGGGCCATAGAGCAAAACGTGTTCAATCGGCTCCTTCCTTTTCTTGGCGGCATCTATCAAAATACGCAGATTTTTCTTCGTTTTGGCTTGCCCGAAATATTCTCCGAAACTTTGCGGCCGAAGAGTGATATCCAGCTTTGTATCGTCAATTTGTTCGTTTGAAGAGGTAATCATTATTGCTAGTATAGCCTATTTTTTTCCGCTTGACAAAAAAAACAGCCTGTGATAAGCTGTTAAATCTGGTTGATAGTGCATTTGCAAGGCAATATTCAGAGTTTTGAAAGTAACGCGCGCCTGTTTCGAGGGAAAATCGGCAACCTACTTAAAAAATTCCGCATATTGCCTTGAATAAAGCATTTTTTTCATTAAAACCTTCCGATTTGCAGGCATAATAAGGGGAGCTCGTAACTTTCCTACCGGGAACTTTCTTGCCCAGACACGGATTGTTCGGTTTCGGCTGAACTTCTCCTCGGCACTGTTCCTACCCCGCGATTCCCTAGTTGCGGGAATTTGCCTGCATTTCAGAGGGTTTTTTTATTTTCTACTCATCCGTTACCCGTTCCACCTCTTCCATTGTTGTAATGCCTTCAAGGACTTTTAAAATTCCGTCTTGGGGCATAGTGATCATACCTTGGGAAATAGCCAACTCTTCGACTTCTGAAGTGGTTGGCTGTTTTGTTATCAGTTCTTCCATTTCTTTCGTCATTGAAAGAACTTCGCTCACGGTTGTCCGGCCCTTGTAGCCGATGTTGTTGCACCTTAGGCAGCCGACGGCTTCAAAAATATCTCCAATTTCTTTTGGAACTTCAATTTCCGCTTTTGGAGAAATACTATGCAGAATTTTTTCGATATGCGTTTTCACTTCAGAGCTGGGAGTGATTTTTTTCTTGCATTCTGGGCAAAGTGTCCGTACTAAACGTTGAGCCATAAAAGCGTTGACTGAAGATGCGATGTCAGTCGGAGAAACACCCATATTTATGAGGCGCTGGACAGACCCCGATGCGTTGTTTGTGTGAAGCGTGGAAAGCACCAGGTGTCCAGTGAGCGAAGCTTGCACGGCGATCTGGGCCGTTTCATCATCGCGGATTTCACCGATCATCATAATGTCGGGATTTTGGCGAAGAAGAGCGCGGAGAGCTTTCGGGAAGCTATAGCCCTTTTTGTCATCTGTTTGCGTTTGCAAAATGCCCTTGAGGCGATATTCGATCGGATCTTCTACGGTAATAATTTTCACACCCGGCTTATTGAGAATGGCAAGCAGAGAATAGAGGGTGGTTGTTTTTCCGCTGCCGGTCGGTCCGGTGTTGAGGATCACTCCGTTTGGTTTTTTTGACTGCGCAAGAAGCAAGTCGAGATTTTGTTTTCGGATGCCCAATTTTTCAAGGTCAAGAGCTCCGGCCGACTGGTTGAGTAGCCGCATCACGACCGTTTCGCCATACCCGCCCAAGATGATGGAAACACGAACATCCACTTCGCGGTCTTTTACTTCCTCGAGAGCACCTTCGTCAAGATGAATTCCAAATCGGCTGTCTTTCACGCCTTACTCGACGTCCGTCGCTTTGAATCCGCTCAAAATTTTGATGTTTCCCAAAAAGTGCGGATATTCATTCATTGGAAGTGAAGCAAAATCTTGCAATATCCCGTCAATCCGGTAGCGGATCTTCACCGAAGCTTCTTCCGGCTCGATATGAATGTCTCCGGCATCGAGCCAAAGGCCCACTCCGAGGATATATCGCAAAGCATTTTCCATCGATGATCCGGCGATCAATTTTCCGAGAGCTGTGAAATCTTTTTTGGCCTCCAAAATGACTTCTGAATCTTCCGCAGTGATCACAATGGATCGCAAAAGAAGCTGGCTGATTATTTTCTCATAAAGTTCTTCCAAAAATTTTCCCTCCCCGGTTACTCTTTGAACTTCTTCGAGGGATGTGCTGCCTTCGAGAGATTTCAAAATGCCGTCTTGAAGCATGGTGATCATTCCGGCCTCGAGTGAAAGCGCCAAAGTTTCCTCTTCCGGTGCCATCTCAATTATCTTTTGGGAAATCTCTTCGTTCATTGTGAAAATCTCAAAAATTCCAATTCGCCCTTTGTATCCGAGTCCGTGGCATTTTGAGCAGCCCTTCGCGCGATAGAACGAATCTATAACTTTTGGAATCGCAAGTTTGGCTTTCGGGGAAATGACAGCCAGAATTTTCTTGATGCTCTCGATCGATTCGCGCGCCGGAACATATTTTTCTTTGCAATGCGGGCAAAGCTTTCGCACTAGGCGCTGGGCAATGATCGCGTTCACGGCGGCCGGGATGAGGGACGGTTTGATCCCCATGTCGACCATTCGGGGAATGGCTTCGATCGAGCTGTTTGCGTGGATCGTGGAAAGCACCAGGTGTCCCGTGAGTGAGGCATGGATGGCAATGGAAGCCGTTTCATCATCCCGAATTTCGCCAACCAAAATGATATCCGGATCTTGGCGGACAATGGCGCGCAGGGCGTTTGCGAAAGTATATCCCCGTGATTTTGAGACTTGCGTCTGGGATATTCCTTTGATCTTGTATTCGATCGGATCTTCAACGGTGATGATTTTTGTTTCGGGGGTATTGAGTTGATTGATCGCCGCATAGAGGGTGGTTGTTTTTCCGCTGCCCGTCGGTCCGGTGTTGAGGATCATTCCGTTCGGGTTTTTCATTTGTTCTATCAGCTTGTCATAGGCCAGTCCGCGCAGTCCCAAATCC